>JAJYTX010000305.1 GCA_021792815.1 Pseudomonadota bacterium | reverse complement strand
CCCGGCGGGTTCTTCCGCTACCTGCGCGCCCACCCGGATGAGGCGCGGGTGTTCGACGAAGCCATGGCAGGCAAAGCAGCGCTGACCATCCGGTTCGTCATCGAGCGCTACGACTTCCGCGGATTCAGCACGATCGGGGATGTCGGCGGCGGGCAGGGCCATCTGCTGTACGCGGTACTCGAGCAGGCAGCGCAGGCCCGAGGCGTCCTGTTCGACCTGCCCGAGGTCATTGAGCGCGCGCGCGAGCGGGCGCACCCGCGGGTCCACTACGTCGGCGCGGATTTCTTTCACGATGCGGTCCCCGCCTGTGACTGCTACCTGATGATGACCGTGCTGCACGATTGGTCGGACGCGGAGTGCGCCGTCATCCTCGAGAACGTGAAGGCTCGGGCCCCTCGCGGGGCGAAGCTGCTGTTGATCGAGGGGGTGCTCGAGCCGCGGGCGCGCCAGGATTTCAAAGTCGACCTGGATGTGGAGATGCTGGTGATGACCACGGGCCGCGAACGCACTGAAGCCGACTGGCGCACCGTGTTGACACGCGGCGGATTCCGTCTGTCGCGCCTCCTCGACGCCGGTCCTCTGGGCTCGATCATCGAGGCCGAGCTGGCCTGACCGACGCTCGGGCCGCTGCCGCGCCTGCGGCCGTCCTCACTCGGAAGTCGATCGGGGAGGCGATCGCACGCCCCCGGGCACACTTCCCCGCAGCGCCGCCGAAGGCCCCGGCGTGCATCCCGTCGCGCGCAGCCAATCGCGACCGGCATCGTCCGGGCATCGCGGGGCCGGCTTTTCCGGTCAGAGGGGGCTGCGGTCTCGTTCCCGATCCGGCGGGTGTCCGGCAGAAGCCACCCGGTAACCGTCCGCGTCAGACCGCACGGCGCCGCGGTGGCGCCGGTGACGCCTCCCGGGCGGTTGCCTCGCAGGCCGAGACCTCGGGGTGTGAGCGGCGCGCATCGCGATTGACGCGCCGCACCCCACGCCTCATCATGATGAATTCGATTACATGGCGAAGATTAACGGGTTTTTGCGGACGCTCAGGCGGTAATCCGCCGCGCGGCGCGGATCAGGCGGTGCAGCTTCGGGCCGTGCGGCCCGCCGCGGGCGCCGGCGGCCGGATCGTCTTTATTGAGCGTGACCCTGCGAGTAGGAAAGGTTACAGGTGTATCTCGGCATTGACATCGGTACCTCGAGCGTCAAGGCGGTGCTTCTCGATGAGCGTGGGGGCATCGCGCACCAGTCCACCAGTCGGCTCGAGGTGAGCCGTCCTGCGCCCGGATTCTCGGAGCAGGACCCCGAGGCCTGGTGGCAGGCGACGCTGCGCGCCGTCGCGGCGCTTCCCGAGGGTGCACGCGCCGCCGTGCGCGCGCTGGGACTGTCGGGCCAGATGCACGGCGCGACGCTGCTCGACGCCCGGGATCGGCCGCTGCGCCCGGCGATCCTGTGGAACGACGGCCGCTCGGCAGCCGAATGCGCCGAGCTCGAGCGGCGTGAGCCCGCCGCCCGCGCCATCACGGGCAACATCATGATGCCCGGGTTCACCGCCCCGAAGCTGCTGTGGGTGGCCCGCCACGAGCCCGAGCTGTTCCGCCGCACCGCATACGTGCTGCTGCCGAAGGACTATGTCCGGTTGCGTCTCACCGGCGAGCGGGTGAGCGATCTGTCGGACGCGAGCGGCACGGGGTGGCTCGATGTGGGCCGGCGGGAGTGGTCCGAGGCCATGCTGGGCGCGACCGGGCTCACCCGCGGCCAGATGCCGCGGCTGGTCGAGGGCTCGAGCCCCTGTGGCACGCTGAGTACCCAAAGCGCCGAGGCGCTTGGCCTGCCGCGCGTCCTCGTGGCCGGCGGCGGCGGCGACAACGCCGCGAGCGCGGTGGGCCTGGGCGTGGTGCGGCCGGGTCAGGCCTTTCTGTCGCTCGGCACCTCGGGCGTGCTGTTCGTGGTGAGCGAGCGGTTCCGGCCGAATCCCGAGCGCGCCGCGCACGCGTTCTGTCACTGCCTGCCGCAGCGATGGCATCAGATGTCGGTGATGCTCAGTGCGGCCGGCACACTCGACTGGATTGCGCAGATCGTCGGCTCCACCGACCTGCCGGGACTGGTCGCGCGGGCCGAGGCGCTCGGCCTGCAGCGGCAGTCGCCGCTGTTCCTGCCCTACCTGAGCGGGGAGCGCACGCCCCACAACGACCCGCAGGCCCGCGGGGTGTTCTTCGGGTTGCGCGCCGATTGCGGCCCAGCGGAGCTTGTCGCGGCGGTGCTCGAGGGGGTGGCGCTCGCCTTCGCCGACGGCCTCGATGTGCTGACGGAACGGGGCGATACGGTCGGGGAAATCAACGTTACCGGCGGTGGCGCGCGCTTGCCTTATTGGGGCCGCCTCATTGCCGCCGCGCTGCGCCGGCCGCTGACCTATCGCTCGGGCGGGGAGGTCGGAGCGGCACTCGGGGCGGCGCGGCTGGCGCAGCTCGCGGCAGGGCAGACCGAGGCGGCGGTGTGCGCCACCCCGCCCGTGGCACATATCGTGCAACCCGACGCCGAGCTGGCGGCGCGGCTTGCCAGCCGTCGTGGAACCTTCCAGCGCCTGTATCGGGATCTGAAACCCGTCTTTGTGGAGTTTTCCTCATGAGTCTGTTCTCCGACATCGCACCGGTCCGTTTCGAGGGTCCGGACACTTCGAACGAGTATGCGTTTCGCGTCTACGACAAGGAGCGCAGGGTGCTCGGCAAGCGTATGGACGAGTGGCTGCGTTGCGCCGTGTGCTACTGGCACTCGTTCAACTGGCCCGGACAGGACATCTTCGGCGCCGGCACGTTGCCGCGGCCCTGGCTGGGCGCGACGATCACCCAGGCCATGGCGGAAGAGAAGCTCGAAGCGGCGTTCGATTTCATCTCGCGCCTCGGGGTGCCGTACTTCACGTTCCACGACATCGATGCCATGGCGAGCGCCACGACGCCGAAGGAGCACGATCGGAACCTGAAAGCCATCGAGGAAAAAATGCAGGAAAAGATGGCGGCAACAGGCATCCGGCTGCTCTGGGGCACCGCCAACCTGTTCAGTCATCCGCGCTACGCGGCAGGCGCTGCGACCAGCCCCGATCCGGAAGTGTTCGCCTGGGCGGCGCTGCAGGTGCGGGCCTGCCTGGAAGCCACCCACCGGCTGGGGGGCGGCAACTACGTGCTCTGGGGTGGGCGCGAAGGCTACGACACGCTGCTCAACACCGAGCTCAAACGCGAGCTCGATCACTATGGCCGCTTCCTCTCGATGGTGGTCGAGCACAAACACCGCATCGGCTTCAAGGGCAGCATCCTGGTCGAACCCAAGCCCTTCGAGCCGACCAAACACCAGTACGATCGCGACGTCGCCGCCGTGTTCGCCTTCCTCGAGCGTTATGGACTCGCGAAGGAGGTGAAGGTGAACATCGAGGTCAACCACGCGACGCTCGCGGGACTCGATTTCGAGCACGAGGTGGCCGCGGCACGCGCCTACGGCATCTTCGGCTCGATCGACATCAACCGCGGCGATGAGTGCAACGGCTGGGACACCGATCAGTTCCCCAACAACGCCCAGCAGCTCGTGCCCGCCTTCGTGCAGCTGGTCGAGGATCAGGGCTTCACCAGCGGCGGCTTCAATTTCGATGCCAAGCTGCGCAGACAGTCGGTCGATCCGACGGATCTGTACATCGCTCACATCGGCGGTATCGACACGCTCGCCCGGGCATTGCTGGCGGCGGCCGATATCGTCACGAGCGGCCGGCTCGCGCGGCTGAAGCAGCAGCGTTACCAGGCTTGGGAGGGCGAGCTCGGCCAACGCATCGAGAGTGGTGCGATCGATCTCGCAGGGCTCGCGGATCTGGCGAGCACGGCCAATCTCGACCCGGCACCGCAGTCCGGTCGGCAGGAGCTCGCCGAGAGCCTGATCGCGCGGCACTGCAGGTATTGAGCCCGCGCCGGGGTCAGCCCGCGGCGCCCGTAGGCTTCCGCCGCTGACTGACGTCTCGGCAGGCCCGCAGCCGCACCGCTCAGATCATGGAGCGTTTACCGCACGGCGAGCGCGCGTTCTGCGGTGGCGGGTCCCGCCGGAGCTTGCTCGTCGATGCGGGTCTGGCGTCTCATCCGCACAGTGGCCGCGCGATTCCTCAATGTGCTTTTTGCCAGCAGGCGCTGGTGCTGCTCGAGGGCGGCGCGCCGTCCGGTGCGCCGGGGTGGAAGGTCCCGGAGCAATCGGCCCACCAGTTCGTGATCGAGGCATCGACCTGCTGGCAATGGCCGACGTCGTCGCATACGGTCTTGGTGTCGAGCTGCGCATTGTAGTCGTGTCCAGACCCGCCACCCGCTGATCCGTTGGCGGTGATCGCCGAATTGGCGTGCTCGATAGAATTAAACCTAAGTTGTCTTTCGTTGTCGGGGGCTTGAGGCGTCCGAAGGGCTGAGATTTCCGTCTTTTGAGCAAAGGAGGCGGGGTTTTCTGGCCGTATATTGTAGCCATGTAATTTGGCTTTTTCAGCTTG
>JAJYTX010000304.1 GCA_021792815.1 Pseudomonadota bacterium | reverse complement strand
ATCTACGCGGGCGACGCCCATGCCGGGCATCTCGCCGGCTCCTGGCTGGTGGATGCGACCTACGACCAGGTCTCCGCCGCCCCCGACGATGCCGAGGGCGCGGTGCGCTTCCGTCGCGGCTGGTTCCTCGGCGACGGCACCGGCGCCGGCAAAGGGCGGCAGGTGGCCGGCGTCATCCTCGACCACTGGCTGAAGGGCCGCCGCCGCGCGCTCTGGGTCTCGAAGTCCGACAAGCTGATCGAGGACGCCCAGCGCGACTGGTCCGCCCTCGGCCAGGAACGGCTGCTGATCACCCCGCTCGCGCCCTTCCGGCAGGGGACGGCGATCCGCCTCGACCAGGGCATCCTGTTCACCACCTACGCCACGCTGCGGTCGGCCGAGCGGGAGGGCAAGGCCTCGCGCCTCGATCAGATCATCGACTGGTTGGGCTGGGATTTCGACGGGGTGATCGTGTTCGACGAGGCGCACGCCATGGCCAACGCTGCCGGCGACACCTCCGAACGCGGCGAGCGTGGGCCGTCCCAGCAGGGACGTGCAGGGCTGCGCCTGCAGCACGCTCTGCCCGATGCACGGGTGCTCTACGTCTCCGCGACCGGCGCGACCTCGGTGCAGAACCTCGCCTATGCGCAACGGCTCGGACTTTGGGGTGGGGCGGATTTCCCGTTCGCGACGCGGGCCGAATTCGTCGCCGCCATGGAGGCCGGCGGGATCGCGGCGATGGAGGTGCTGGCGCGGGATCTGAAGGCGCTCGGTCTCTACGCCGCGCGGTCGCTGTCCTACGAGGGGATCGAGGTCGAGATCGTCGAGCACGCGCTCAGCCCCGAGCAGGTGCGCATCTACGATGCCTACGCCGAGGCGTTCCAGGTGATCCATGCCAACCTGACCGAGGCCCTGGAGGCGGCCAATGTCACCGGCCCCTCCGGCACGTTGAACCGCCAGGCGAAGGCGGCGGCGCGATCGGCCTTCGAATCGAACAAGCAGCGTTTCTTCAACCACCTGATCACCGCGATGAAGGTGCCGACGCTGATCGGCGCCATCGAGCGCGATCTCGCCGAGGGGGCCGCCTGCATCGTGCAGCTGGTTTCCACCGGCGAGGCATTGCTCGACCGGCGGCTGGCGGAGATCCCTGCCGGAGAGTGGAGCGATGTGCAGGTGGATATCACCCCGCGCGAATACGTTCTCGACTACCTGGCGCACGGCTTCCCGACGCAGTTGTTCGAGGTCTTCACCGACACCGAGGGCAATTTGCTCTCCCGCCCGGTGTTCCGCGACGGCCAGCCGGTGCAATCGCGCGAGGCAGTGGACCGGCGGGACCGGATGATCGAACACCTCGCCGCGCTGCCGGCGGTGCAGGGCGCGCTCGATCAGATCGTCCAGCGCTTCGGCACCGATCAGGTTGCCGAGGTCACCGGGCGGTCGCGGCGCGTGGTGCGCAAGGTCGCCGCCGATGGCAACGAGCGGCTCGCCGTCGCGACGCGGCCGGGGTCCGCCAACCTCGCCGAGACCCAGGCCTTCATGGACGACGAGAAGCGCATCCTGGTCTTCTCGGACGCCGGCGGCACCGGACGCAGCTATCACGCCGACCTCGCCGCCCGGAACCAACGCCGGCGGGTGCACTACCTGCTGGAACCAGGCTGGAAGGCCGATACCGCCATCCAGGGACTCGGCCGGTCCAACCGCACCAATCAGCGCCAGCCCCCGCTGTTCCGTCCGGTGGCAACCGACGTGCGCGGGGAGAAACGTTTCCTCTCCACCATCGCCCGAAGGCTCGACAGCCTCGGCGCCATCACCCGCGGCCAGCGCCAGACCGGCGGTCAGGGCCTATTCCGGGCCGACGACAATCTGGAAAGCCAGTATGCCCGGGCGGCACTCCGGCAGTTCTACGGCCTGATCTTCGCCGGCAAGGTGGAGAGCTGCTCATTGCAGCGTTTCGAGGAGACGACGGGGCTTGACCTCTCCGACCGCGACGGGTCGCTACGCGAGGATCTGCCGCCGATCACCACCTTCCTGAACCGCCTGCTGGCGCTGCCGATCGCGTTGCAGAACGGGCTCTTCGCGGTGTTCGAGGAGCTGCTTGCCAGCCGCATCGAGAACGCGATCGCCGCCGGCAGCTACGATGTCGGGGTCGAGACGCTGACGGCGGACAGTCTGCGCATTACCGAGCGGCGCACCATCCATACTCATGCGGCGAGCGGCGCCGAAACGCGGTTGTTCAAGGTGCTGCGGCGGGACCGCAACCGGCCGCTTCCCGCCGGTGATGCGCTTGCTCTGGCGCGGGACAAGCGGGCACGGCTGCTGGTCAACGCCCAGTCCGGCCGTGCCGCGGTGCAGATGCCGGCGCCGAGCCTGACGCTCGATGATGGCGAGGTGCAGCGCCGGATCCGTCTGGTCCGGCCAATGGCGCGTGAGACGATCGCCCTCGACGCGCTGGATCGCACCCATTGGGAGGAGGCGGACCCCGAGCGGTTTGCTGCGACATGGAACGCCGAGGTAGCTCAGGTGCCGGAATTCACCGAGAGCGCGTTCCACATCGTCACCGGCCTGCTGCTGCCGATCTGGAACCGGCTGCCCACCGAATCGCTGCGCGTCTATCGCCTGCAGACCGACGACGGCGGGCGCGTCATCGGCCGCCTGATCTCGCCCGCCGCCATGGGCGAGGTCTGTCGGGCGCTCGGGCTGGACGACGCGCCGATGCTGGCGCCGGACGAAGCGTGGTCCGCCGTGCGCGCCGATGGCGCCGTCCTGCATCTCGCCGGCGGGCTCACTGTCCGGCGCGCGACGGTAATGGGTGCCGCCCGCGTCGAACTCGCCGGCTTCACTGACGGCGCCGTCGATCAGCTCAAGGCGCTGGGGCTGACCAGCGAGATCATCGCCTGGCGGCTTCGGCTGTTCATCCCGGTCACCGAACGCGGACCCGTGATCCTGGCAGCGCTGTTCGAGCGATCGCCGCTCATCCGCGTCGTCGATCGCGTCGCGGCCTGAACGTGGAGATACTCCATGTCCGGGTCCGCCGCCGAACTGGCGCACCGCCTCGCGCGCGAGGCTGAGGCGGTGTGCCGACACTACCTTTCCAACGGCCGTCGCCAGGGCCGCTACTGGCTGGTCGGCGATGTCCAGAACACCCCGGGCCGCAGCCTTTTCGTGCGGCTCACCGGGCCGGACGCCGGCCGAGGTGCCGCCGGTCATTGGCTTGATGCCGCAACCGGCCAGCATGGCGATCTGCTCGACCTGATCCGGCTCAACCGTGGTCTCGATCGCCTGGGCGAAGCGCTCGGCGAGGCGCGGACCTTCCTCGGACTGCCGAAGCCGGAGCTGCCGCGCGCACCGGCACGAGCGGGATCGTCGGACGCTGCCCGGCGGCTGTTCGCCCTGTCACGCCCGATGGTCGGGACGCTGGCCGAGACCTATCTCCGCAACCGCGGCATCACCGCGCGGCTGGAGGTCATGCCGGCGCTCCGCTTCCACCCCGCCTGCTTCTACCGGGCGCATGACGGTGTCCCCCGTGAGTCCTGGCCGGCGCTGATCGCCGCGGTCACCGACGCCGCCGGCTCAATCACCGGCGTGCATCGCACCTGGCTCGACCGTGATGGCGGCGGCAAGGCGCCGATCGCCACACCACGGCGTGCGCTGGGGCATCTCCTCGGTAACGCCGTCCGCTTCGGCGTGGTGTCCGATGTCGTGATCACGGGTGAAGGCATCGAGACGATGCTGTCGCTGCGATGCGTCTTGCCCGACATGCCGATGGCGGCGGCGCTCTCGGCCAACCACCTCACCGCCCTGATCCTGCCGCCGGCGTTGCGCCGCCTCTATATCGCGCGCGACAACGACGCGGCCGGGCGTCATGCGGCGATGCGCCTGCGCGACCGCGCCAGAGCGGCCGGGATCGAGGCGCGCATTCTCTGGCCGGTGACGAACGACTTCAATGCCGACCTGCGCCGCTTCGGCGCCGACGCCCTGTTGGCACGGCTGCGGGTCCAGCTCACCCCGGAGGATGCCGAGCGCTTTGCGTCGGGGGCCACCCAGTCGGCGGCTCCAGCGTGAGGGGCCTGGCAAGGCACCGCGCATAGGCGAGCGCCGCCGGTCGCCGGTGTGCCTCGTGTCCGGGAGTGGGCCGTGCCCACGGCCTTCTGAGAGCGGCGATCGGGCCAGAACCCGGCCGGGGACGCAACGGCGGGCGGCGACTATTTTCCGCCGCGCCCCCCACCCCATCGCGCAGGCGCGATGGGGACCCCGGGTCAGAGGGGCGCTTTGCATCGCGAGGCAAAATAGCCGCCGCCCGCCGTCCTCCGCGGCGCTCCGGCCGCCCGCGCTGCGCTTGGCGGTGCAGCCCCGGCCCGGCCCCGGCCAAGGGATCACCGTGAAGGCCGCGATGGGCGCGGCCAGCCGAACGAGGACACCGATCATGGCGACCGACCGCCTCTCCCAGCACCACGACGACGCCGAGCCAGCCCACGCCGCATCCCCGACCGCCCGCCTGCTCGACGAGTTGCAGTTCTACGGCCATCGCCCCTACCAGGACGACCC
>JAJYTX010000303.1 GCA_021792815.1 Pseudomonadota bacterium | reverse complement strand
CTGGCGCGGCCCGACCCTGCCGAATCTCGCCCAGACCCTCGGCAGCACTTACTTCGGCATGCTCAAGACTGCCGAGCGCGGCGAGCGTGCCGGCCTCGGCCACAACCACGTGCAGCTGCGCACCCCGCAGCTCGTCGTGCATGCCGGCGGGCACATGCGCTACTTCTTCGGCATGGCCTATGTGCCCTCGCTTCTACCCCCGAACGTGTCGGTTGCCGACCTCCACTGAATCCTGCAACGAGGTTTTCCGTGCGCAAGACCCTGCTCGTCGGTCTCCTGCTGAGCGTGCTCGCCATCGCCGGATGTGGCGGCGGCGGCAGCTCGAGCGTCGCGAATTCCAGCAGTAGCGGCGGCAGTAGCGGCGGGCAGACGCCCCCCTCCTCCGGAGGGAACGTCGTCACCATGACCGTCGATGCCGGACCGAACGGCAACTCCGTCGACATTCCCTACATCACGGTCACGGTGTGCGAACCGGGCACCTCGCAATGCCAGACCTTCGATCACATCGAGGTCGACACCGGCTCCTACGGGCTGCGCATCGTCGCGGGCGCGTTGGATACCGCCGGCAACCCGTTCTCGCTCGTGCTGCCGACGGAGACGGTGAACGGCAGCCCGCTCGTCGAATGCACCCAGTTCGTCGATGGCTACAGCTGGGGACCGATCAAGACCGCCGATGTCGACATCGGAGGCGAGTCGGCGCAGAACGTGCCCATGCAGCTGATCGGCGATCCGAACTACAGCAGCGTTCCGAGCGGCTGTCAGAGCACCGGCTCGGCGGAGGACACCGTGTCCACCTTCGGCGCCAACGGCATCCTCGGCGTCGGCACGTTCGCCGATGACTTCGGCCAGACCTGTGCGCAGCAGGTCCCCCAGCCGGCGGTCTACTACATCTGCCCCGCGAGCGGCTGTCTTGGCAGCACGGTGCCCGAGAGCGAACAGGTGACCGATCCGGCCGTGGACTTCGCCACCGACAACAACGGGGTCATCATCGAACTGCCACCGCTCGGCGCCACCGGCACCGCGAGCACGGTCACCGGCTCGCTGGTGTTCGGCATTGGCACGGAAGGCAACAACGGCATGAGCGCGCAGACGGTGCTCACGGCCAACAACTACGGCTACATCAGCACGACCTACAACGGCCAGTCACTGCCCTACTCGTTCTTCGATACCGGCTCGAATGCCTTTTATTTCAACGACAGCACCATCCCGCACAGCTGCGTGAATCAGGGCAGCTGGTTCTGCCCGACCAGTACGCTGACCCTCTCGGCGAGCAACCTCGGCCAGAACGGCGTGCAGTCGACGGTGACGTTCTCCCTCGCCAACGCCGGCACCGAGTTCCACCAGTACCCGTCCAATACGGCGTTCGACGACATCGGCGCGAACGCCGGCAATCAGTCCTCTTTCTGCCCGAACAGCGCCACCAACTGCTCGTTCGACTTCGGGTTGCCCTTCTTCTTCGGACGCAACGTGTACGTCGCCTTTTACGGCGCGCTCACCAGCGCCGGCACCGGACCGTATTTCGCGTACTGACGGGCAAGCTGACGCCGCGCGCTCCCGTCCGTCTGTGCGGCGGCTCAATGCAGGCGCACCGGCGGCACCGGGATCGAGGCCATCCCGGCCCGGCGCAACGCACCGTTGAACCGCTCGAGCCGCGCCACCGTGCCGCGCCAGCTCTGCAGCGCCGCATCGAGCTGCCCGAGGGAGGCCTGCAGCAGCTGTTCCTGGGCGAGCGTCGGGGCGAGATCGGCGGACTCCGCGTCTGCCTCCAGCGCGCTCAGATGGCGATTGAGCCGCAGCAGCGCCCCCGGGCCGTTGCCCGCCATCTGCACCAGCAGGCGTTTCAGACCCGCGGCAAGTGCCCTTGGCGCCCTGTGCGCCGCGATACGAGCGGGCAGCGCGAGCAGTGCTTGGTGCACCGGATGCTCGACATCGTATAGTGCCTTGACGCGCGCCAGTCCCCCGTCGACCGCCTGGCTGTACGAGAGCAGCGCGCGCAGGTCGGCAGTGCTCACGTCGACGCGCGGATCCATGCGAACCACCAGAGGCTCCCGGTAATGCTGGCCATCGACGCTGAGCACCACGCTGTACAACCCCGGCAGCACGAGCGGACCCTCGATCGCCGTGGGGGTATTCAGACCGAAGACCGCCTGCATGCTGTACTGGTAGTCGATCGCCGCCGGACGCGCATAGCGCAGGTTCCACACGATGCGGTGCATGCCGGGGGCGCTCGAGAGCGGCGGTGAGGGTTTCAGCCAGGCCTTGGCGAAGTAGCGCGGGGCGCGAATGCGCACCGGCGCAGCGCTCGAGCTGAACGTGCGCACAAGCCGGCCCTGGAAGTCGTAGATCGAGAGGCGCACCGCCGTGTGGCTGCGCGCGGCGAGCCAGTAGTCGATGATCGCACCGCTCGGGGGGTTCTCGCCCTGGGGCGTACCCGGCGGCAGAGGGGTGTCGCGGTTGTTGTTCGCATGCAGCCGCCAGGCCGGCTCGGGCGCGAACAGGTGCGCCGGGGCGTGCAGCACCGCCGCCGACAGCTCGCGCAGCGGCGCCAGATCATCGAGCACCCAGATCGCCCGCCCCTGCGTCGCGGCGATGAGATCCTCATCGTGGACCAGGAGGTCTTTCACCCAGGCGTTCGGCAGATTGAGCTGCAGCGACTGCCAGTGCGCGCCATCGTCGAACGAGACGAACACTCCGTCGGTGGTGCCGGCATAGAGCAGCCCGGCGCGCTCGGGGTCGGCACGCACCACCGAGACCGGCTGCTCGGCGGGCAGACCGCCATCGATCTGGCGCCAGTGCGCGCCGTAGTCGTGGGTGCGCAGGATGTCAGCTCGCCAGTCATCCTGGCGCTGATCATCGACCGAGACGTACGCCGTGGCCGGATCCAGCGCCGAGGGTGAAATCGAACTGACCTTCTGCCAGGGGCGCAGCTGCGGCGGGGTCACGTTGTACCAGTGCTTCCCGTCATCGCGCGTCAGCTGCACCTCTCCGCTGTCGGTGCCGACCCAGATCTCCCCAGAGACGCGCGGCGAGGGGCCGATCGCGCTGATCACCCCGAAGCCACAGGCGCGGGCAAGCGCGCCGTGCGCCGCCGCCGTGCAGCCGCGCGTCCCAGCCACCTTGCCGGTCAGATCCGGCGAGATGATCTGCCAGGTCTCACCGAGGTCCGTGGAGCGGAACAGCACCTGGGCGCCGAGCAGCAGGGCGTACGGCCGGGTGGGCGTGAACACCAGCGGCGTCACCCAGCCGTAGCGGTACCTGACGGTGAGCGGCGAGGCGCCATAACTGGCGATGGGATACGGCGAGACATTGGCGACCTGACCAGTCCGGGCATCCCAGCGCGACACGCGGCCGCCGAGGCCGCTGCCGAACACCAGATGCGGATTGGCCGGATCGGGCACCATGTCATCGCGCTCATCGCCCCCGACCGGGTGCCAGTCGCGCCAGGTGAGCGAGCCGTAATCACTGCGGCTCGCCGCTCCGACCGAGCCGCTGTCCTGCTGACCGCTGTAGATCCAGTACGGAAAACGCTCGTCGGCGGCGAGGTGGTAGAACTGACCGGTGGGCTGGTTGTACCAACTGCTCCACGTGCGCCCGCCGTCGACCGTCACCACGGCCCCCTGATCGGAGGCCGTGATCCAGTGGTTCGGGTGCAGCGGGTTGATCCACAGGAAGTGGTAGTCATCGCCCCCGGGGGCGCCCTTGACGATGTGCCAGGTATGCCCGCCGTCGCTCGAGCGACGGATCGACTGCCCGGCCGAGTACACCACATCGGGATTGCGCGGATCGACCGTCAGGCGCGAGAAGTACCAGTTGCCGAAAACGCCTCCCTGGGCATTGACCCGCTGCCAATGCGTGCCGCCGTCATCCGAGCGCCAGACGCCGCCCTGCGTACGCGACTCGACCGTCGCATAGATGCGAGTGCCCTGGGCAGTGTGCGTCACGGCGAGCCCGATGCGCCCGAGCGGGCCGCGCGGCCAGCCGCCGCCGTGCAACCGCTGCCAGGTCCTGCCGCCGTCGCTGGAGCGGTAGATCGCGCTGCCCGGGCCGCCGTGCGGTTCGAAATAATCCAGCCACGGCCAGCCGCGCATCTGCCAGGCCGCCGCGTACAGCCGCTTCGGGTTGCTCGGATCGGCCGCCAGATCCACCACGCCGGTGCGCCGGTTGATGAACAGCACGTGTTGCCAGGTGCGCCCGCCATCGGTGCTGCGGTAAATGCCGCGCGCGCGATTGGCGCCGTACAGATGCCCCATCGCAGCCACCAGCACCACGTTCGCATTGTGCGGATCGACCCAGATGCGCCCGATATCGCGCGTGGCCTGCAGGCCCAGGGTATGCCAGGTCCGCCCGCCGTCGCTCGACTTGAATACGCCGCGGCCGGCGGCGGCATCGTAGCGGGGCGCGACCTGACCCGTACCCACATAGATCGTCTGCGGTGCCGAGGGTGCGACTGCGATCGCACCGATCGCCGGCGGCAGATCCGCGCCCACGGACCGCCAGGTGCGGCCCGCGTCGATGCTCTTCCACACCCCACCGCCGGCGGTTCCGATATAGAAGGTGT
>JAJYTX010000302.1 GCA_021792815.1 Pseudomonadota bacterium | reverse complement strand
GGAGTGAGCGGCGGACGGGTCTGGTTGCGCCCGGTGGGATCACCGATGAGCCCGGTGAAATCGCCGATCAGGAAGATGACTTCATGACCGAACTGCTGGAACTGGCGCATCTTGTTGAGCAGCACCGTGTGCCCGAGGTGCAGATCCGGCGCCGTCGGATCGAACCCTGCCTTGACGCGCAGCGGCACGCCGCGCGCCAGCTTGCGGGCGAGATCCGCGGTAAGCAGCACTTCGTGGGCGCCGCGTTCGAGCTCGGACAACTGATCGGCCGGTGGATCGATGGTGGACATGGCTTGAACGATTCTCTCCGGTTCAGGCGGTTTGCGCTGTTTCCGGAGTGTAGCGAAGCCATGGCTCATCCGGAATCGCGCCGCGACCGCGCATAAGCGGCGGTCCTGCCCCCCCCCGGCTTTCACGGCCAGACATGCATTCGTCACCATACTCTGGTTTACTTGCGACGATGGATGCGTCCGACCTGAAATCGCCCCGGCTCTACATCAACCGGGAGCTGTCGTTCCTGGAGTTCAACCAGCGGGTGCTGTCGCAGGCGTTCGATGACTCGGCGCCGCTTCTGGAGCGTCTGCGGTTCCTGTGCATTTCATCGAGCAATCTCGACGAGTTCTTCGAGATCCGCGTGGCGGGTCTGAAGCAGCTCCAGGAGCTCGGTTCGGGCCAGTTCGCGGCCGACGGTCTGTCGATCGAGGAGCAGCTGGCGGCCATTCACGAGCGGGCCGTGCGGCTGGTTGCCGAGCAGTACCGGTGTCTCAACGAGCTGCTGGTGCCGCAACTGGCCGCCTGCGGCATCCGCCTGCCCGGGGATGCCGGCTGGACGGCGCAGGCTCACACGTGGCTCGAGCGCTACTTCGAGCACGAGGTCGCGCCAGTGCTCAGTCCGCTTGGCCTCGATCCGGCGCGGCCGTTCCCGCGAACCCAGAACAAAAGCCTGAACTTCATCGTCCGGGTCGAGGGGCGCGATGCCTTCGGCCGCGACACCGAGCTCGCCATCGTGCAGGCGCCGCGCTCGCTTCCCCGGGTCGTGCCCGTGCCGACCGAGGACACCGGACGGACGCTGGTGCTGCTCACCGCCATCGTGCAGGCGTTCGTGCAGAAGCTGTTCAGCGGCATCCGGGTCCTCGGCTGCTACCAGTTCCGCCTGACGCGCAACAGCGACCTGTTCGTCGACGAGGAGGAGATAGACGACCTGCGGCGCGCCCTCGAGGGCGAGCTGGCACATCGGCGCTACGGCGCCTCGGTGCGCCTGGAGACCTCGAGCGACTGCCCGGAGGACATCGTGCAGTTCCTGCAGCGTCAGTTCGCCCTCGGCGAGCTGGACACCTACCGCGTGCCGGGCCCGGTGAATCTCAACCGCCTGTCGGCGGTGTATGACCTGGTGCAGAGCCCCGACCTGAAGTACCCGCCGTTCACGCCGGGTCTGCCGCGGCGCCTCGCTGGCGGGGCGGACATATTCGACTGCGTGCGCCAGAGGGACATGCTGCTGTACCACCCGTACCAGAGCTTCGCGCCGGTGATGGACTTCCTGCGCCAGGCCGCCGCCGACCCGAACGTTCTCGCCATCAAGCAGACGCTCTACCGCACGGGAAACGATTCACCCATCGTCGATGCCCTGGTCAGCGCGGCCAACGCCGGCAAGGACGTCACGGTGATCATCGAGCTGCGCGCCCGTTTCGACGAGGAGGCCAATATCGAGCTGGCCAACCGCATGCAGGAAGCCGGCGCGCACGTCATGTACGGCGTGGTGGGTTACAAGACGCACGCCAAGCTCGCACTGGTGGTGCGTCGCGAACCCGGAGGCATCCGCCGCTACTGCCACCTCGGCACCGGCAATTATCACCCGCGCACTGCCCGCCAATACACCGACTACAGCCTGTTCACCTGCCGCGACGAGGTCGGCCAGGATGTCCACGAGCTGTTTCTCGAGCTGACCAGCCTCACCCGCACCCCGAGGCTCAACTGCCTGCTGCAGTCTCCCTTCGGCATGCACGACGCGCTGCTCGCCAAGATCGAGCGCGAGATCGAGCACGCGCGGGCCGGCCGGCCGGCTCGGATCATCGCTAAAATGAACGCGCTGGTCGAGCAGCAGGCCATCGAAGCGCTGTATCGCGCCTCACGCGCCGGGGTCAGGATCGAGCTCATCGTGCGTGGCGTGTGTGCGTTGCGTCCCGGCGTGCCGGGCGTGTCGGAGAACATCGAGGTGCGCTCCATCGTCGGGCGCTTTCTCGAGCACTCCCGTACGTTTTATTTCGAGAACGCCGGTGAGGCGGAAATCTTCTGCTCGAGCGCCGACTGGATGGAGCGCAATTTCTTTCACCGCATCGAAGTCGCCTTTCCCATTCAACGCCCGTCGCACCGCCAGCGCATCCTCGAGAATCTCGAGCTCGCGCTGCGCGACAACTGCCAGGCCTGGCGGCTGCGGGCCGACGGCCGCTACGAGCGGCTGTCGGCCGGAACGGCTCCGAAGATATCGCTGCAGGGCGAGTTGCTGGCGCGCAACGCGGCCGGATCGGCGTTCGGCTCGATCGGCGCCTGGAGCGAGGAACCCGCGGTCCCGGTCCAGGCGAATCCGGCTCCGGCCGGCCCTTAACCGGCCACGGCCAGCCGCACGCCCGCTGCGCGCAGGTAGTCCACCTCCTGCTGCAGGTCCGCGAGGGTGAGCGGATGCTCTTTGAGCCAGCGCGCAGGAAATGCCAGCGTCAGCTCCCGGCCCCGCACCGACAGCCTGATCCGCGGCAGCGCATCGCGCCCGCGGCCGCGGTGCAGCAGCACCGCCAGGCGCAGCAGCACGATCAGCCACAGCGCCTGGCGGTTCCAGGGGGGCGCCAGGCCGGCCAGGCTCTCGCGCGAGAGCTTGCGACGCTGGCCACCGACCACGCGGGCGAGCAACTGCTGCTCGTCGTGCGAGAAGCCCGGCATGTCGGCGTTCTCGAGCAGGTAGGCTCCGTGACGGTGGTAGCCGCTGTGCGCGACATCCAGTCCGACCTCATGCAGCCGCGCCGCCCATTTCAACAGCAGATCCGCCGCCGGTTCACCCCGCGGTCTGCAGGACGCCCGGGCATCTCGCAGAAACCTCAGCGCGGTCGCCTCCACCCGCCCGGCCTGGTCCCCGTCGACGTGATAGCGCAGCTGCATGCTGCGCACGGTGCGCTCGCGCGCATCCTCGTCGGTGAACCTGCCGACCATGTCATACAGCAGGCCCTCACGCAGGGCGCCTTCGGCGATCCGCATCTGCCTCGGTCGCAGCACCGCGAAGATCTCCGCGAGGATCGCCAGCCCGCCCGGGAACACCGGCCGGCGGTCCTCGGTGATGGCCGCAAATCTCAGGTTCCGCACATGCCCGGCGCTCACCACGGCCTCGAGCAGGCGTTTCACCCCCGCCGGCGTGATCACGGTGGCCCGGGGGTTGAGTTCGCGGATGGCCTCACCGATCGCACGGACCGTCCCCGAGCTGCCGGCGCAGTGCTTCCAGCCGCGCCTCAGGAACGCGTCCTGCACGGGCGCGAGCTGTGAGCGGGCCGCCACGCGTGCCGCGCCCATGCGCTTGGCCGAGATTTTGCCGTCCGCGAAGAACCGCTCGCTCAGCATCACGCAGCCCAGCCGCACGCTCTCCAGCTCGAGCGGGATCAGCCCTTCGCCGACGATGAGCTCGGTGCTGCCTCCCCCGATGTCGATCACCAGACGGCGCCCGGGTTCGCGCGGCAGATGGTGCGCCACCCCACCATAGATCAGCCGCGCCTCCTCCCGGCCGGAGATGATTTCAATGGGGTGGCCCAGTGCCATCCGCGCCCGTTCCAGGAAGGACTGTTTGCGATGCGCAAAGCGCAGCGCACTGGTGCCGACCGCGCGCACGCTCCCGGCGCGCATCGCGCGCAGCCGTTGTCCGAACCGCTGCAGACAGGCGATCGCCCGGGCCGCCACCGCATCGTCGATGCGACCGTTCTCCTCGACCCCCGAGGCCAGGCGGACCATCTCGCGCAGACGGTCGATGATGACCAGCTGGCCGTGCGAGTATCTCGCCACGACCATGTGAAAACTGTTGGAACCGAGATCGACCGCAGCCAGGACTTCGGGAAGCGAGTCGCCGCTGCGGCTCCGGCCCGTCCGTCTATCGCGGGAGCCGATCTGGCGCGAAGGCACGCGGGACCGGGGAATGCTTCAGGCGGTGAAGGAAGACCCGCAACCGCAGGTGGTCGTGGCGTTGGGATTACGGATGACGAACTGAGCCCCGTCGAGTCCTTCGCGGTAATCGATCTCCGCGCCCATGAGGTATTGCACGCTCATCGGATCGATCAGCAGCTTCACCCCCTGGTTCTCGATGCAGGTGTCACCGTCCTGGACCTGTTCATCGAACTCGAAGCCGTATTGCAACCCCGAGCAGCCGCCACCCTGCACGAACACGCGCAACATGAGACTGGGGTTGCCTTCGCCGCGGATCAGCTCGCCGACCTTGCGGGCGGCGGCATCGGTGAACAGCAGGGAGGGGGAGTCCTGGATGGCTTCGGTGGTGCTCATGGGATCAGTCTAGAAGCTGGCGGCCGGGAGGTCAAAGCCCTCGGAGG
>JAJYTX010000301.1 GCA_021792815.1 Pseudomonadota bacterium | reverse complement strand
AGATCGCTCCGGAGGCGATCTCGGACGGGCCGCTGTCGATGATGATGAAGCCGGGCATCGGCGCCTACGATCGATTCAAGGAGCTGTTCGATCGCTTCTCCCGCGAGGCGGGCAAGCAGCAGTACCTCATCCCGTACTTCATCGCCGCGCACCCCGGCACCCGCGACGAGGACATGCTCGAGCTCGCCCTGTGGCTGAAGCGCAATGGCTTTCGCGCCGACCAGGTGCAGGCCTTCCTCCCCTCGCCCATGGCGAGCGCCACGGCGATGTACCACTCGGGGAAGAATCCGCTGAAGCGCATCAGCCGCTCCGGCGGCGACGTGCGGCTGCCCAAGGGATTGAAGGTGAGACGGCTCCACAAAGCCTTCCTGCGCTATCACGATCCGGACAACTGGCCGGTGCTGCGCGAGGCGCTGCGCCGGATGGGCCGCGCCGATCTGATCGGCGGCGGTCGGCACCAGCTGGTGCCTGCCTACCAGCCCATGGGCACCACTGTGGTGCGCGAGACGCGAACCGCACCGCAAGGGCGCGCGGCGGCTTCCGCCCGCCCGTTCCGCACCCAACACACCGGCCTGCCGCGCACGCCGCGTCGGTGACGCGCCGCGCTCCGGTCGGGCAGGACATCCGGCGAGGCGCGCCGCTCCGCCGCGCCTACGACCGCCGCCAGATCAGTGTCCGGTTGTTCGCCGGCATGGGACAGTCCTCCGCGAGGCGCAGCCCGACCGATCGCGCCAGCGCGTCGACCGCGGCGAAGTCGCGGATGCCGCTGTCCGCGGAGCGGCGCTTGAGCCAGGCGTCGAAGGCCGCGTTGCTCGGACTGGTGAACGCGCCGCCGTAGTTGAACGGACCGTACACGGCGAGCACGCCATCCGGGGTGAGCGTCGTGGCAAGCGCGGCGAACAGGGCGCACACCCCCTGCCAGCTCATGATATGCAGCGTGTTGGCTGTGAATACCGCATCGAACTGCGCATCCGGCCAGGGACCGAAGACATCGAGCGCCAGCGGCGGCGGCAGGTTCGCCCGCCCGGCCTCCTCGACCCACCGCCCGATACCGGCCAGGTTGGGCGCCAGATCGGATGTCTGCCAGATGAGTCCGGGCAGCGCCGCGGCGAAATGCACCGCGTGCTGCCCGGTGCCGCTGCCGATCTCGAGCACATGGCGCCGAGCGGCGAAGTGCCGCCGCAGCACCTCGAGGATCGGGTCCCGGTTGCGCTCGCAGGCTTCGGCGTAGGGCTTGGCATCCGCCATGATCGCCCATCATAGCCGTTCCGGACGGCCGCACGCCGCACGATGCGCTGCGCCTGCGTCGCAGCGCCCCGGCCGGCGTCCCTTGGCGGCTTATTTCACGCCCTTGCCCCGCAGGAATTCCGAATACTGGCGGTCCTCCTTCATGATGTGCTCGGTCAGCCACCTCTTGAGGAAACTGAATGCCGTGATCGAAACCGGTGATCCGCGATCCACCTTCTCCTGAAGTTCCTTCAGTTGGCCGACCAGAAGCCCGTGCGAGTTCTGGTGCGATGCCGCGCCGAGGTACGCATGCTGCCTGAACAGGCGCTCCTCGTATGAAAAGTGCTCGACGGTGTAGGCGGCGAGATCCGCCAGGATCTTGCGCATGAGGTCGTTCGCCTTGCCGACCTGCATCGAGTCGTAGAGGTCGTTGATGATGGTGACGAGTTTCTTGTGCTGCCTGTCCACGGAATCGATCTGAACGGACAGGTCGTCTGTCCACTGAATGAATGGCATGAATCACTCCGGTTGGGACGGCGCGAGGTGATCGCGTCGTAAACCGAAATTCTCCCGCGCGGAAATTCCTCCCGGCTGCGCGCCGGATCTCATTTGCGAGACAAGACAGCCGTGCCGCACTGATATTTGTCATGGCGCGCGCAGGTCGTTGCGCGTCGCTCGAGACAGCCGAAGGTCGCCGTCGCCACGGTCCCGTCGGGCGTTCGGCGGCGTTGCGGCCGGCACTGATCGGGATGCGCATCGGCGCACGCCGGCGGGAGGCGCTGTCGGTTGGCGTCAGTCGGGGGCGCAATGCAGGCGATGATCCGCCGACTCTCCCCAGGCTGCCGTTCCGGCGGCGAGGGCGCCCGGGGCCGTCGGGCCCTCAGGCGGCGTGGGCGCGCTCGATCCTGACGCATGGCGGGCCCGTGTCTGCGACGGCAGTTCGCCAAAGAGCAGCCGGTACTGCAGAGAAATCCGGCTCCAGTGCCATACTCCGTATCGAGCGGCGATATCCCCGATCGAGACGCCCCGATGGTCGCCCGACAGCAGATCACGCCGCACCCGGTTGAGCTGCAGAGTGCGGATGTAGGCGCCAGGACCGATGCCGAGCATCATCCTCGGCCTTCTTCTTTCCCAGGGATTACTCGCCGAAGACCCTCGCAAGCCTGTTCGGTCCGTTGCCTCCGCTCCGCGATCTGACTTGCGGAGGACCGCCGCCGGTGACGCGCGGTTTCATCAAGGCCATCGAGCCGCTTACCGGCAAGGTCGTCTGGAAACGGCAGACCGCCAGCTTCTGGGACGGCGCATTCTCTCCACGGGCGGTAATCTGGTGTTTCAGGGCGACGAAGACGGTTACCTCAACGTCCACGCCGCCGATACAGGCACGCTTCTGAAGAGGCTCGATGTCGGAACCTCGATCATGGCGGCGCCGATGACCTACCGCGTCGCAGGGGTGCAATACGTCTCGGTGATGGCGGGTTACGGCGGTGGGGTGCCTTATCTGCCGCTTCCAAAGACGAGCGCAGCCGCCGGCGACCTGGCGTACTTCTTCGGTCCGTACGTACAGGGTGCTGCGGCAGCAGAAGCTCGTCGAGCAAGGCGCGTACCTGGAAATCTGGCGGCGCTACGGCCGGCGTTGGCTCATCGAGCTCGATGTCAATGCCGCCGGCGCGCCGGTGCCGCAGGGGACGCAACACTGAGCCGGCTCGGGGCATCCTGAGGCGCGGCGGAACGAGCCCGGGCGAGACTGTGTCTGCCGCGGCGCGCGGGCCGGCAGTTGCCCCGGTCCGCCCGGTAAGAGTATCTTGACTCTCCCATGAGGGCATCGCTTTGCGCGCTGGCGCTGTCGCTGGCCGGTTTGGCCGTCGGCATCCCAGGCGCCCTTGCCCGGCCACTTTCGCAGTCCTCCCCGCCGACGCAAGCGGTGCCGCAGACGGCTGCGGCGCGTGCGGCGATCGGACTCGAGCTGCGCGGCGCGATCGGCCCGGCCACCGCCCAATATATCGTGCACGGTCTGCGGACGGCGTTCAGGCGGGGCAGTCCGTTCGTCATCCTCAGGATGGATACCCCGGGTGGCCTCGAGACTTCCATGCGGCAGATCGTCAAGGCCATCCTGGCATCGCCCATCCCCGTGATCGGCTATGTCGCGCCTTCGGGCGCGCGGGCCGCGAGTGCCGGCACCTATATTCTCTACGCCTGCCCCGTGGCGGTGATGGCGCCGGCCACCAATCTCGGGGCAGCCACTCCGGTGACCATCGGTGGCTCCGAGCCCGCCCCGCCGGCGCACGCCCGCAAGGCGCAGAAGGGGGCCCGGTCGGGCAAGACCGCCGCACCGCAGCCTCCCGAGCCGGCCATGACCGCCGAGCAACGCAAGGTCCTCAATGATTCCATCGCCTATATCCGCGCCCTGGCGCAGCTGCGCGGCCGCAATGCGCACTGGGCCGAGCAGGCGGTGCGGGGCGCGGCGAGCCTGCCGGCGCAGGATGCGCTGGCCCAGCACGTCATCGACTTCATCGCACCGGATCTGTCCAGCCTGCTCGAGCAGTTGAACGGCCGCGAGGTCAGCGTTCAGGGCCACGAGGTCCGGTTGGACACCGCAGGCGTGCGGGTCGTATGGCTGAAGCCCGGCCTGCGCACGCGGCTGCTCGCCGTCATCACCAACCCGATGATCGCCTACGGTCTGCTGCTGATTGGCATCTGGGGCCTGATCTTCGAGGGCTTTCATCCGGGCGGCGTGCTGCCCGGGGTGGTCGGGGTGGTCTCGCTTCTCGTGGCGCTGTTCGCCTTCCAGCTGCTGCCCACCGATTTCGCCGGTCTGACGCTGATTCTGGTCGGTGCCGCCATGATGGCCGCGGAGTTCTTCTTTCCGACCTACGGCTCGCTCGGCATCGGCGGGCTCATCGCCTTCGTGGTCGGCTCGCTGATCCTGTTCGACTCGGATGCGCCGGGGATGCGCATCAGCCGCTCGCTGATCGGCGGACTCGCCACGGTCGGGGGGCTGGTGATGCTCGGGATCGTGTATCTTGCCACCCGCGCGCACCGCCGTCCGGTGGCGACCGGCACGCAGAGCATGCTCGGCGCCACGGTGGAAGCGGTGGAGGATTTCGCCTCCCGCGGGCGGGTGCGCTACGCCGGGGAATTGTGGACTGCCGCTACGCCGGTCCCCTTGCAACGGGGCCAGCGCGCGCGCATCGTGAAGATCGAAGGTCTCCAGTTGTGGGTCGAGCCGCTGTGACAGCCGGCGGAATCAGGAGGGTCCCATGCCGTATCTGATCGTCGTCGTCGTGCTTCTCGCCTTGCTCGTGTTCAGCTCCATCCGGATCCTGAACGAGTACGAGCGGGCGGTGATGTTCACCCTGGGACGG
>JAJYTX010000300.1 GCA_021792815.1 Pseudomonadota bacterium | reverse complement strand
CGTCGAGCAGCGGGCCGAGTTTCGCGTGTTCGACCGCTGCCTGCAGCATCTCTGGCGAGCCGTTGGACAGGATGGCGGTCTTGAGGCCGGCGGCTTTCAGCCGCGCGAGCACCTGCGGCACCTCGGGGAAGGCATCCAGACGCAGGTACAGACTCATCAGCCGCTCGCGCACCGCGCGCGAGTCGATCCCGACGGTCTCCAGGGCGAAATCGAGCGCATCGCCGGTCACCTGCCGGAAATCCGCGTGCCGCCCCTGCAACGTGCGCAGCCAGGTGTATTGCAGTTGCTTCTCCCGCCATAACACATTGAGCCGCTCGCGCAGCGCCTGCGGCACATCGCGACAACGCGCTGCCGCCGAGGCGTAATCGAACAGCGTGCCGTAGGCGTCGAAGACGCAGGCGCGGATTCCGGTCAACGGCGTGTTCATGGGAGTCTCCCGGCCTTTCCCGCCACCGCCCGCCGACCTTGCGTTGCCGGGCTGTTGCCACCGGTCGGGAGCGCCTGGCGGGCGGGTTTTCAGGGCATCGCACCTGCAGGGCCGCACAGGAGACGAATGATGGCTGAATCCGCCGGGAAAGGGAAAAGATCGCGCGCCGCGTCGGCCCCGGGGTCGCGGCCCGACCGATCCGCCCCCCTCGCGCGCTCGATGCGCCGGACGGGCGCAAGCGCCATGCGGCCGCACGGCTGGCGCAGCATTTCCGGCGCCGGGACTGGCTGGGACGCGGCGTGCGGCCCGAGGAATTGCCTTGACTCCCGGCCCGGATTTTCTGTACCGTTCAGTACATATTTGTTGCGCCGTTCCCGAGCCATGCCGAGACCGATCGAATTCGACAGGCGCAAGGTGCTCGATGCCGCCACGGATCTCATCTGGAGACGTGGCTACGAGGCATCTTCGGTCAGTGACCTCGAAGCGGCGATGGGACTGAGCAGGTCCTCACTGTACAACAGCTTCGGCAGCAAGCGGCAACTCCTCACCGAAGTCCTGGAGCACTACTCGGCCTCGCAGGCCGGCATGCTGCGGACCCTGCTGGCGCGCAAGGGCCTGCGTCCGGGCCTGCGCGCGCTCCTGGACAGCATCGCCAGCGACAACAACGACGGCCGGGGATGCCTGCTGGTCAATTGTGCCGCCGAGCTCGCTGCACGTGACAGGCGGATCGCCCGCGAGCTGTGTTGCGGTCTGGCGCAGATCGGCGACGTGCTGCGCACGGCGATCGCGCAGACTCGGCAGGAGGGCGCAATCCCGCTCGAGACCGATGCCGACGTACTGGCCCAGAGTCTGCTGGCGCTCATTGCCGGCCTGCGCATCCAGGCCAAGGCGGGCGCCGACCGCCGGACCCTGCAGGCGGTGGCGCATCATGCCCTGGAAGCGCTGCTGCCTGATGCGGCCGCAGCGTCAAAGCCTGCCCGCTGACGCGGAGAAATCGACGATCATCGCCCGGCCCGGCTCAGCTCTGCGGCGGCGCGGGATCCGGTTTGCCGCACTCAGCGGGGCGTGGGTCGGACCCGCGGGCGGCGCGCGTGTGGGCAGTGATGGCCTCGGCCGCCAGAGGTTCCGCGAGCGAGAGCACCTCGGCGGCCAGCCGCCGTCGGTCGTCGCCATCGCGCATGAGCGTATCGGCATACACCAGGCGCATGCCGCCGGGAGCGTCGCCCGCCGGTTCCTGCGCGTCGATCCTATCGAGGACAAACGCATCGATCAGCCCCGCGTAGTGGCGCGCCACCGCGCGGGCACTGACGGCAAGGCCAAATTCAGCGAGCATTTTCGCCGCCGGACCCTTGACCGCCCGACCGCCGATGATCGGCGTGACGGCGACTACCGGTGCGCGGACGGATTCGAGTGCCGCCCGCATGCCCGGCACGGCCAGAATCGGCTCGATGCTGACGAACGGATTGGAGGGGCACACGATGACCAGGCGCAGGTCCGGCGCCCTCAATGCCGCGAGGGCTTCCGGGTGCGCGCGTGCCCGCTCCGCCCCGTCGAAGCGCAGCGATCGGATGCGCGGCGCACAGCGCCTGTTCACGAAATAGTCCTGAAATCCGAGCTCGCCATCATCGGTGTCCACGCGGGTGCGAACCGGGTCGTCGCTCATCGGTACGACCCGTGCGCGCACACCCAGGGCGCGGGCGAGTTGCTGCGTCACCTCACCGAGGGTCGCGCCTTCGGCCATGCGCCGCGTGCGTTCGACGTGCAGGGCAAGATCGCCGTCGCCCAATGCGAACCAGGTCGGACCGCCCAGGGCCTTCAGCGCGGCCATGAAGGTCCAGGACTCCCCGCGGCGACCCCACCCGCGCTCCGGATCGTCGAGTCCGGCGAGCGCATACACCACCGAATCGATGTCCGGACTGATGCGCAGTCCGAGGTGCTCGAAGTCATCCCCGGTATTGACGATCGCTGTCAGGGCGGCGCCGTCGAGCAGCTGGCTCAGCCCCTGGACCAGCTTCGCGCCGCCAACGCCCCCGCTGAGGGCCACCACGCGGCCGCTCATCGAAACAGGTCCTCCGCCTCGGGTCGAATGAGCGTCCGAGCCGGCGCCGCCGGCGCGCTCGGCACCACGCCCCGCACGAGCACGATCGGCTGGCCTTCCGCCGCCTGGCCCATGACGAGTGATGCGGCGGCCGCGATCTCGTCGGCATACCCGATGACCGTCGCGCGCAGGGTCCGTCCGTCCCGATCGGGCTGACCGCGCAGGTCGAGCACGGCCGGCAGCCCGGCGCACCCGATCGCCACCCCGGTGGTGCCGACCCGCCAGGGCCGGCCGAAGCTGTCATTGATGATCACACCCAGGGCAACCCCGCTTCGGTCCGCGAGCTGCGCGCGCAACCGCTCGGCGCTGGCATCCGGATCGGCCGGCAGCAGCAACGCGTGCGAGCCGTCGTTGCCGGCCACGACGTTCGACTGATCGACACCGGCGTTGGCCATCACCCAACCCAGCCGGTGCTCCACGATCAGGATCCCCGGCACGGCGCGCACGACGCGGCGCGTCTCCGACAGGATGACCTCGACGATCCGGGGATCCTTGTCCGTCTGCCGCGCGAGCCGCTCGGCCCGTTCGCCGGGCGTCACGCTGCGCAGATCGACGAACCGGCCCTCGGCCTTGGAGACGACCTTCTGGGCGTACACCAGGATGTCCCCCGGGAGCAGCTCGAGCGGCATCTGCTGCAGCGCCGCCCAGGTGATCTCGCCGAGATCATCGCCGGCGCGGATCGAGGGAATCTCCGGCAAGGCGCGCAGCACGAGCTGATCGAACTTCAACGGCATCGGGATCTCATCGGGGGCCGAACGGGGCTTGAGGCTTGCACGAGAGTGCGGCGGACAGGGTACCGTGCAGGCGCCTCAAACGCACGAGGTCCGCCGGCAGATCGACGTCGAAATCCAACCCCGGACGCGAGACGATGACCGGCTCGATCCCCAGCTTCCTCGCCTCCTCGACGTGCAGGCGGCGGCTGTCGAGGCCGAAATGGAACGTCAGGGGCAGATCGACCGGATAGACGAGGGCATTCGTACCGCTGCCGCGACGATCGGCGGCGATCGCGACCCCGTCGCCGGCGGCGCTCACCAGCGCATCGAGGTCCGCCGGGCATACGCCCGGCAGGTCCGCGGGCAACGCCAGCATCCTGCGCACCCCACGCCCGCGCAGTACGCCGCGAGCCCGCTCAAAGGCCTCGTTCAACCCCGTGCCGCCGTCGATCAGCAGCGGGATCCGCTCAGCGAGGCGGTCCCGCTCCGGGCTGACCACCAGCACCTGGGTGAGGGTCGTCGCTCCCTGGGCCGCCTCGACGACCCGATCGAGCATGGCGCGGATCAGCTCAATCCGCGCCTGCGCCGAGAGGCAATCGGCCAGGTGGCTCTTGCCGAGCGAGCGGCGCTTGACCGCGATGATCGCCGCACAGTTCAGCGATGAGGCACCCATGAGAACTCCGGCCCACCGGGATCCGCGGGCCCCGCATTGCGCGTGCGGCCCGGCCGGTTCAGAGGCTCTTGCCGAGTTCCTTGCCGATGTACTCGCATGCTCTGACGGTCAGGGCCATCGCGGTCAGCGTCGGCCCGCAGGTGCCGTTGCTCACGAAGCTGCTCGGATCGGTGACGAAGATGTTTGGCACATCCCACATCTGATTGTGCGGATTCAGCACTGATTTTCCGGGATCCGAGCCCATGCGCGCACCACCGCACTCATGAATGGCCGCACCCAAACCCAAGGTCTTGCGGTACGAGCGTCGGAACAGGAAGCGCGTCAGCCAGTCGGAGTGCGGCATCAGGTGTTCCGGATCATCGATTCCGAGCAGGCTGCCGGCGAATTCGATCTCGAACCCGTTGAGCGCCACCAGTTCCTTCAGGATCTGCATTTCGGTCTGCAGCATCTTCAGCTCATTCTCTCCCGGCAAACAGCGGATGTGCGCGATCGGGATTCCCCACGCGTCTCTGCGCGAGCGATTGACGCTGATGCGATTGTCGTACTGAGGCAGCATCTCGCCCTGCGCGGTGAAGCCGTACAGGGGCGGCGCGCCCTCCGGAACCGGAAAGCGCCCGATGGCGCCCTGGATGTTGAAGCCGCGCTTGAACTGCGGATGCGTCACGCGATCGAGGTTCTGGAACCGCGGGAGGTA
>JAJYTX010000299.1 GCA_021792815.1 Pseudomonadota bacterium | reverse complement strand
CCAGGCGGTGCCGGCGATGTCGAGGTGCGCCCACGGCATGCCCTGGGTGAACCGGCCGAGAAAGGCCGCGGCGGTGATGGTGCCGCCGTCGCGTCCCGCGACATTGGGGACGTCGGCGAAATTGCTCTTGAGCTGCTCGCTGTACTCCTCGGTGAGCGGCAGTTGCCAGGCGCGATCGTCGGCGCGCACGCCGGCATCGATGAGCTCGCGGATCAACGCATCGTCGTTGCCGAGCACCCCGCTGTGATGGTGCCCGAGCGCGACGATGCACGCGCCGGTCAGAGTCGCGAGGTCCACGACCGCGGCGGGTTTGAAACGGCGCGCGTAGTGCAGCGCGTCGCACAGGATGAGCCGCCCTTCGGCGTCCGTGTTGAGGATCTCGACACTCCGACCGGAAGCGCTCTTTACGATATCGCCGGGTTTGACCGCCCGGCCGTCCGGCATGTTCTCCACGGCCGCGACGATGCCCACCACGTTGAGCGGTGCCCGCAGCCGCGCCATCAGCGACAGCGCGGCGAGCACCGCAGCCGCGCCGCTCATGTCGTATTTCATCTCATCCATCTCCGCGGATGGCTTGATGGAGATGCCGCCGGAGTCGAAGGTCACCCCTTTGCCGACCAGCACCACCGGCGGCTGCCCCGGCTTGCCGCCCCGGTGCTCGAGCACCACCAGCCGTGGAGGCTCGGCGCTGCCCCGGGCGACCGCGAGCAGACAGCCCATTTTTTCGCGGCGGATCGCCGCCTCGTCGAGCACCCGTACGCGCAGCGAGCGGTGCGCCTTGGCCAGCAGGCGTGCCTGCTCGGCGAGGTATCTCGGGGTGCAGATATTGCCCGGCAGGTTCGCCAGGTCCCGGTGCACCTTCGCCGCGTGGGCGATCGCCTCGCCGTGGGCCAGTCCGCGCGCCACCGCGGCGGCGGAGGCCTGGGACACCGGGCCGGCGAGCAACCGCTCGAGCGCGGCGGGTTTGGGTTTGCGGCCGGTCTTCAGATCGTTGATGCGGTACAGACTCGAGCCGGCGATCTCCGCCACGGCCCGGCCGTAGTAATAGTCGTCGAGCTGAGCGGTGTCCGGGCGCTGCAGCGCGACCGCGGCGCTGGTCACGCCCGTCTTGGCGAGTGCCGTCACGGCCGCGGCCCACCCTTTGCGCCAGGGCTTGCGTCCGAAGTCCTTGCGGCTGCCGAGGCCGGTGAGCAGCACCCTCGAGGCACGCAGTCCCGCAAGGTCGCCCACGAGCAGCGTCTCGGCCGGGCGCGCAGAGAAATCTCCGCGGGAGACCAGCTTCTTCAGCCGCCCGCCCACGGCCTCATCGACGGCGCGCGCCTGCTCGGTCAGCTCTTTGTCCTCGAACACGCCTACGACCAGGCAGTCTACGGCCAGCGTGGCAATCGCCTTGCTCCAGGTTTCAAACCGCATTGCGAACTTCTCCTGTGATCCGGCCTCGGGCCGGAGGACCACTTCCGGGGCGTCAGGCGCGGCCATTGAGCTGCGCCGTCCGCTGCTTTATCTTGACGGGCGCCTCGCACTGCCGATGTGGATGGCCGCAGCTGCTCCGGGTGGGGCGGCGCGGCGTCGGCGTGCGCATCCTGCCAGTGTAACTCAAGCCGGCGTGCGGGCGGCTGTCAAAGGCTCGTTGCAGTGAGAGTGGGGAAAATTCTCGGACGCTATGTGCTGCGCGAGGTCATTACGGCCTGGCTGCTGATGATGGGCGTGCTGCTCGTCATCCTGATGGCATACGAGGTCTCCGCAGTGCTCGAGCGCGCCGCGGCCAGTCAGTTTCCTCCGGGGGTGATCCTGCAACTGATCTACCTCGGCATGTTCCAGTACGTGAGCCTGGTGGCGCCGATGGGCCTGTTGCTCGGCATCGTGTGGGCCTTCGGCAGGCTCTACCACGACAGCGAGATGGCCGCGGCGCTCGCCTGCGGGGTCCGGCCGGCCACTTTCTACCGGCCGGTGATCCTGCTCGGGTTGCTGGTGGCGGCCGCTCTGGCGGCGGTCACCCTGGTGCTGGCGCCCTCGGCAACCGATCAGGCGCTCACCCTGCGTGATCAGGCCATCCGGGCCGGTCAGTTCGCGCCGCTGCAGGCCGGACAGTTCCGCGCCTTTGGCGGCGGCAACGCGGTGGTCTACGCCGAGAACGTGCGGCCGGACGGCACACTCGGCGATGTGTTCGTCGAGCGCACCCAGGGTCCGGTGGTGCAGGTGGCGCTCGCGAGGAAGGCCCGGCACACGGTCTCGCCGGATGGCACGACGCAGACGATCGAGCTGTATCACGGAGAGCGTTTCGAGGGGGTGCCGGGCAGCCCCGAGTTTCGCATCATGCGCTTTGCCGAGCACACCGTGCCGATCCGCATGCCGGCGGCCCCCAGCGTGGTGACGGATCTCGACGCACAGCCGACCGCGGCGCTGTTCGCCTCGTCCGACCCGAGGCGCCAGGCGAAGCTTCAATGGCGGATCGGGCTGCCGCTGATGTGCTTCATCCTGACCGTGGTGGCGCTGCCGCTGTCGCGGCTCGAGCCCCGTCAGGGCCGGTATGCGCGCATCTGGCTGGCGGTCGCGGTGTACTTCATCTACCTGAATCTGCTCTCGGCGGGCGAGACGTGGATCGCCAGGGGAACGATCCCGGTGGCGATCGGGCTGTGGTGGACGCACATCGCGGTGGTGCTGCTCGCCGCGGCCCTCACCCTGGGTCCGGCCGCGGTGCAGCGGCTGCGTCACCGGCCGGCGCGGACATGAGCATCCTCGATCGCTACATCGTCCGGGCGATTCTCGAGGCGGTGCTGCTGGTGATGAGCGTGCTGCTCGTGCTGAGCGGGCTGTTCCTGTTCATCAGCCAGCAGCGGGACATCGGCATCGGTCACTACACGATGGTGGACGCGCTGTGGTTCACCGCGCTCAATCTGCCGCAGACCGCCTATCAGCTGCTGCCGATCACCGCGCTGATCGGTTCACTCATCGGGCTGGGCGCCCTGGCGCGCGGCAGCGAGATCACGGTGATCCGCGCCACCGGCGTGTCGGTGGCGCGCCTCGCCGGCGCGGCGCTGATCGCCGCCGGGCTGCTGATGGGGATCGAGGCGGTGATCGGGGAGTTCGTGGCGCCGCAGCTGCAGGAGGCGGCCAACCAGCAGCGGGTCTTCACTCAGTACGACACCATCAGCTTCGGCGGTGGCACCGGTGCCTGGGTGCGCGATGGGAATGTGATCCTGAACGTGGCGCGCCAGTCGGGGTCGCGGCAGTTCGGCGGCATGCAGGTGTTCAAGCTCTCGCCGCAGCATCAACTGCTGTCGATCGGGCGGGCGGCGCGGGCGACGGCCGCCGGTCACCACCGGTGGCTGCTCGATGACTATGCCGACTCGCGTTTCGAGGGCGACCGGGTGATCGCGCACCCGCCGGGGCAAAAGGTGCTCACCTCGAACGTGACGGCCGGCTTTCTCGGCTTTGCGGTCCAGGACCCGGAGCAGATGACGCTGCACTCGCTGTGGAACCTCATCGGTTACCTGCACGAGAATTCACTCGACGCGGGCCAGTACGTGTTCGCGTTCTGGTCGAGGATCGCCCGCACCGTGGCGATCGCCTTCTCGGTGCTGCTGGCGGTGCCGTTCGTGCTCGGCTCGATGCGCTCGGCCGGGGCGGGCACGCGAACCGTGCTCGGACTGACGATCGGGATCGGGTTCTTCCTGCTGCAGCGCCTGATCGAGAGCGGCACGGTGGTGTTTCATCTCAACCCGGTCATCCTGGCATGGCTGCCGACGACACTGCTCGCGACGGTGACGCTGCTGCTGCTCGCCCGAGCGCGCTGAGCGCCCGGATGCCGGCGCCCTTCCCTGGGGGCATCCGGGCGTGGCGCGGCGTTACGCCGCCTTCCTGTGCGGCTTGGCGACGTGGCGGGCCGGCAGCGGCGCGAGCAGAGCGGAGAGCGGCTGGAAGATCTCCTGGTAGCGATAGCCTGGAATCCGGTATACCCAGCCGTGAACGCGGGCGTTGATCCGCGCGGCCTCGGCGCCGGCTTGCCGGCCGCTGCCGTGCGCCACTACGACGATGTCATGTTGGCCGTCCTTGCCGCCCGGGTATGCCTCGATCTCGATCTCGAGGCCGCCGAAGGTCTTGAAGACGGCCCGGGACAGGCGCAGGCCCTTGGGGGCGGCGGGCGCCTTGCGCACGTCGCTCAACGTCAGGTTCGACAGCGCGCTCGCCATGTCGTCGGCCGTGCCCGCGCTCTGCAGCCGCCTGCCGCGCGGGATGCCCTGGACGGTGAAATGGGCATCGGTCGCCTTGGCGCGCGCGAGGCTGAAGCGCGGGCCGCGCGCGGGCTGCTCATCGATGCGGCTCACCTGTCCGCGATGCAGATCGACGATGATCGGGTCGAGCCACTGTGCGGGCTTGGCATCGAGCCTCACCAGGGGGGAGGCGAGCAGGCTCTGCCTGCGGCCCGGGACACGCACATAGCAGTCGTTGCCGTCCGCGGCGTGTCCGACGATCAGTGACCAGGTCCGGGCGGGCGTGATGATGTCGATGCGTGTCCCGGTGGCCTTGGCGGAGGCCGGATTCTGCACGCCGAGTATCGGGTAGTTGCTCGCCAGGCGGGTTTTGCGCTCGATGATCTTCAGATCGCCGAGGTCGA
>JAJYTX010000298.1 GCA_021792815.1 Pseudomonadota bacterium | reverse complement strand
TGCAGCGCGGCGGCCTGGGCGGCCACGGCGCCGGCATCGGCGGCGCACACCGCGACAGTGATCCGGGCATCGGGGATGAGCGCGGCACAGGCGACGCACTTGGCCGTGTTGATACTCAGCTGATTCTGGCTGTGCTCGGCGAGGATCAGGACTCGGTGGCTCATTTACAGCAGACCCTTTTGCTTCAAGGCGGCGACGAGTTCGGCGGCATCCTTCACCCGGATGCCCTTCTGGCGCTGTGGCGGCGGCTCGAATCGCAGCGGCTTCAGGCGCACCCGCGCCTCGACCCCGAGCTCGGCGAGCGGCAGCGTCTCGAGCGGCTTTTTCTTCGCCTTCATGATGTCGGGCAGCTTCACGTAGCGCGGCTCATTGAGCCGCAGATCCACACTGACCACCGCCGGCAGATCGATCTGGAGCGTCTCGAGCCCCGCATCGACCTCGCGGGTGACCGTGGCCCGATCGGCCTCGATCTGCAGCTTCGAGGCAAAGGTCGCCTGCGGCCGGTTCCACAGCGCCGCGAGCATCTGCGCGGTCTGTCCGTTGTCATCGTCGATGGCCTGTTTGCCGAGCAGCACCAGAAAGGGCTGCTCGCGCTCGACGAGCTTCAGCAGTGCCCGCGCGGCCACCAGCGGCTCGATCGGGGCATCGCTGTGCACGTGAAGTGCCCGGTCCGCGCCCATGGCGAGCCCCGTGCGCAGCTGCTGCTGGCAATCGGACGGCCCCACGCTCGCCACGATCACTTCCTCCGCCGCGCCGCGCTCTTTCAGTCTCAGAGCCTCCTCGAGCGCGATCTCATCGAAGGGGTTGACGCTCATCTTCACCCCTTCGCTCACCACTCCCGTGCCGTCCGGCTTGACACGAATGCGCACGTTGTAGTCCACAACGCGCTTGATACCGACCAGTATACGTTTCATCACTCTGCCCGATGCCAGGAGAATCCCGCGCAATATAGCAGAGGTTCGCGGTAATATTGGACGGCGGCGCACGCCGCGAATTTCACGCTCCGGGGCATCCTGCGGCGGCGCATCCGGGCGGATCTCGGCGGCCGTTGGATCGCCTGTCAGCGCTTTCGGGACCGTGGACCGTGCTCGACGGCTGCGCCGCGAGTGAGCGCAGGCCAATCTGAGCCTCCCCTGGTATGCTTCGGGCATCATGACACCCGAAACCCTGATCCGGCCGAGCGACAGCCTGCGCCACGTACGCTACGAGATTCGTGGCCGGCTCGCCCGGCGCGCCCACGAGCTCGAGCGCCAGGGCTACGAGATCGTCTCGCTCAACATCGGCAATCCCGCCGCGTTCGGCTTTCGTACCCCGGAGACCATGCGCCTCGCCATGATCGAGAACATGGCCGAGGCCGAAGGCTACTGCCACCAGAAGGGTATCTTCCCGGCCCGCGAAGCGGTGGTGATGCAGCAGCAGGCGAGGGGCGTCACCGGTGTCAGCGCCGAGGAAGTGTTCATCGGCAACGGGGTGAGCGAGCTCATCGACCTGGTGCTGCGCGGGCTGCTCAACGACGGCGACGAGGTGCTGGTGCCAAGTCCCGATTATCCGCTGTGGACCGCGGCGGCGACGCTCAACGGCGGCCGTGCCGTGCACTACTCCTGCCGGCCGGAGAACGGCTTCGTGCCCGATCCGCAGGAGGTGGCCCGGCTGGTCACGGCACGCACCCGCGCCATCGTCGTGATCAACCCCAACAATCCCACCGGCGCGGTCTATCCGCGGGCGGTGCTCGAGGCGCTGGCGCGGCTCGCCGAGCGGCACAATCTCGTGGTGTTCAGCGACGAGATCTACGACCAGATGCTCTACGACGGCGCCGAGTTCGTCCCCATGGCCACTCTGGTGCGCGAGACGCTCTGCGCGACGCTCTCGGGGCTCTCCAAGGTGTACCGGGCCTGCGGCTACCGGGTCGGCTGGGCGGCGTTTTCCGGCCGCACGCACGCGGCGGCCGGTTATCTCGAGGCGCTCGACCTGTTGAGCTCGCTGCGGCTGTGCAGCAACGCGCCGGCGCAATGGGCGGTGCAGACCGCACTCGGGGGCTATCAGAGCATCCGCGACCTGGTGACCCCCGGAGGGCGGCTCTACGAGTCGCGCCGCGCGATCCAGTCGGCGGTACAGGGCAGCCGGTTTCTGCGGCTGGCGCCGCCGCGAGGCGCGATGTACGCGTTCATCGGTGTCGATACGCAGGAGCTGCCGGGCTTCGACGACCAGCGTTTCGCGCTCGACCTGCTGGAGCAGAAACACGTGCTCGTCGCCCCCGGAGTCAGTTTCAACGTGCCGTACCGGAATCACTTCCGGGTGACGAGCCTGCCCGACAGCGCCACGCTGCACGAAGTCTTCGCGCGGATCGAGGACCTGCTCGCCAGCTATGCCGCCGCTCAGACTCCCCCGGGTCATACGGTGCTCGATGCGAGCGCCCGATTCCGGTGAACTGTTGCAAGTATTCACTTTAAAATATATTTATAATACATTGATTTGATAAGCCTTCCGTCCCATCTCAGCGAGGTGATCGAGGCGGGCGGCACGGTGGTGGTGCCGTCCCGGCAGCGTGCGCATGCCCTCAGCCTGGCGTATGCCGCCGCCCAGCTCGCACGGGGTTTGCGAGTCTGGCTGACTCCGGATGTCCTGCCCCTCGAGGGCTGGCTGACCCGGGAAATCACACGCTCGGTCACCGCCGGGGACGATGCTGCCGCACGACGCCTGCCGAGGCTGTTGTCGCCCGCCGAGGAGTGGCTGCTGTGGCAGGACGGTACGGCCGAAGCGGCCGCACATCTCGAGCTCGTCAACCGCGCAGCGCTCGCCGACGACCTGCGCCGCGCCAGCCGACTTGCCCTGGAGTTGCAGCTCGATCCCGATGGCGTGAGTGCCCTGCCGGGGACCGAGACGGCACTGTGGATCGAGGTGCACCGTGCCGTTCAGGCCCGCGCGCGCGACCTGGGCGCGGCCTCGCTGGCCTCGGTCCTGCCGCGCATCGGGGTCCTCGGGGACGCGCGGACGGTGCTGTGGGCCGGCTTTCTGAGTGCCTCGCCGCTGCTGCGCGCCGTCGGTGCGGCCCGCGAGGACCGTGGGCGGGCCACCCGCTGGCCGCCGGGCGCCGCGGACGCGGTGCGCCCGCCTCGAGTGGAAAGGCCCGCCGATGAGATCGAGGAGCTCGATCGCATCGCCGAGTGGTGCCGGCTGCGTCTGCAGCGCCAGCCGCGGGAGCGCCTGCTGATCGTACTGCCTGGACCCGACGGTCGGCGCGAGCGGCTCGCGGCGCTGATCCGCCAGGCCCTGGATCCCGGCGCGGCATTCGAGGCCGTGCCGCGCACGGGCGCGCTGGTCACGGTGGAAGGCGGTGGGGCGCTCTCGCGCCTGCCCGCGGTGGCCCGCGCCCTCGAGACCCTGGGACTGCTGTGCGGCGAGACGCTCGAGGTCGAGCGGCTCGGGCAGTGGCTGCTCGCGCCATTCTGGAGCGAGCCGTCCCTCGAGGGGCGGGCGCGGCTCGAACTGTGGCTGCGCGAGCACGCTCAGGGGCGGCTCGATCGCCGGGGACTGCTCGCGGCACTGCGGGCCGCGCCGGGCCCGCTCGAGGTGGCCGCGCGCGCGTGCGCGCAGCGGATTGAACAGGCCGGATCGGCGCTGCGCCCGGATCGGGGCTCGCCCCGGGATTGGTCGGAACGCTTCCGCGGCGCGCTCGGGGCGTTCGGATGGCCGGGAGCGGCGGCCCTGTCGAGCGCCGAGCAGCAGACCCTGCTGCGCTTCCACGAACTGTTGGACGAGTTCGGTCAGTTGTCATCGGTGCTCGGGACGCTCGAGCCGGGCCCGGCCTGGCAGCGGCTCGCGGCACTGGCGATGCAGGTCTCGTATCATCCGGCCGAGGAGGACGGTGCCGTGACGCTTACCGCGGCCCTCGCCGATCCGGTGGTGCGTTATGACGCGCTGTGGGTCGCCGGACTGCACGCAGAAGCCCTGCCGCAGCCGCCGGCGCCCGATCCGTTCGTGCCGCTCGCCGCGCAGCTCGCCGCGGGCTGGCCGGGCGCGTCGGCCGGCGGGCGGCTCGCCGAGGCGCACCGGTTGCTGGCCGCCTGGCGCGCGGCGGCTGCGGAGCAGGTGCTGTCAGCGCCGCGGCGCAGTGACGATCTCGAGCTGCTGCCGAGCCCGCTGCTGGCGCGCTGGCCGGCGGCGGACGCGGGGCTCGGGAGGGGCTGGCTCGCCTCGCGTGTGCATCGGCCGGGCCTGCTCGAGCCCTGGCGGGACGCGGGACTGCCCTGGGATGTCCGCGAGCCGCTGCCCGGGGGCAGCCGCAGTCTGGAGCTGCAGAATCAGTGTCCCTTCCGGGCGTATGCCGAGCTGCGTCTCGGCTGCACCGAGCTCGCCCCGAGCGAACCGGGGGTGCCGAGCGATCTGCGCGGCCGGCTGCTGCATGCGGCCCTGCAGCGGCTGTGGCGCACGCTCGGGGACTCGCGCGCGCTCGAGCAGCTGGCGCCGCCGGCCCTCGATGCGCACATCCGCGACAGTCTCGCGCAGGCGTTCGCCGAGGTGCTGACCGGACCGGGCGCATCGGTCCCGCCGGCGGCGCTCGCGCGTGAGAGCCGGCGCACCGAGCGGCTGGTGCGCCAACTGCTGGATCTCGAGCGGACGCGGCCCGCGTTTCGCGTGCAGCA
>JAJYTX010000297.1 GCA_021792815.1 Pseudomonadota bacterium | reverse complement strand
GCCTGGTCCAGCCCCGACGGGTCGCGGTGGGCTATGACATCCGCCTGACGAGCCCCGGGCTCGCGGCCGCGCTCAGACGGGGTCTGACCGACTGTGGCGCCGATGCGCTCGATATCGGCCTGTGGGGGACCGAGGCGGCCTACTTCGCGACCTTCGCGTACGGGCTCGACGGCGGGATCATGGTGACCGCAAGCCATAACCCGTCGGATTACAACGGCATGAAGTTCGTGCGCGAGCAGGCGCGGCCGGTGAGCTCGGACACCGGCCTCAACGACATGCGCGCCATGATCGAATCAGGGCGCCTGCCGGGGAAAAGCGCCACGCCCGGCGCCGAGGGCCGGCTCGACATCCGCGAGAAGTACATCGAGCACCTGTTGGGCTATCTCGAGCCGGGAAAGCTGCGCCGGCTGAAGGTGGTGGTGAATCCGGGCAACGGCGGGGCCGGGCTGGTGATCGATCAGCTCGAGCGGCATCTGCCGTTCGAGTTCATCAAGGTCCATCACGAGCCCGACGGCACCTTCCCGAACGGCATTCCCAACCCCATGCTGGAGGAAAACCGCGCCGCCACGGCCGACGCCGTGCGCCGTGCGGGCGCCGACGTGGGCCTCGCCTGGGACGGGGACTATGACCGCTGCTTTTTCTTCGACGAGCAGGGCCAGTTCATCGAGGGGTATTACCTGGTGGGACTGCTCGCCGAGGTGTTCCTCGAGCGCGAGCCGGGCGGGCGCATCGTGCACGATCCGCGGCTCACCTGGAACACCCTCGACATCGTGCGCCGGTGCGGCGGGCAGGCGGTGCTGTGCCGCTCGGGTCATGCGTTCATCAAACAGAAGATGCGCGAAGTCGACGGCATCTACGGCGGCGAGATGAGCGCACATCATTACTTTCGCAGCTTTTCCTACTGCGACAGCGGCATGATCCCGTGGCTGGTGGCGCTGCAGGTGATCGCCGAGCGCGGGCCGTTGTCGGCGCTCGTCGGCGAGCGCATGCGGCGTTTCCCGGCGAGCGGGGAGATCAACCGTCGCCTGAGCCAGGGCGCCGAGTCCATCCTGCGGCGGGTGCGTCAGCACTACGAGCGCGCCGCCGTGGCGATCGACCTCACCGATGGGCTGTCGCTGGAGTTTCCCGAGTGGCGCTTCAACCTGCGCGGCTCGAACACCGAGCCGCTGGTGCGCCTGAACGTCGAGAGCCGCGGCAGCGAGGCGCTGATGCGCGAGAAGACCGCCGAAGTGCTGCAGCTGCTCGATCGCGACTGAGCGCTCCGTCACAGTGTGCGGGCGTGTCTGCCGCTGCAGACACTAGCCCCGGCACGCTGTTGGGGGTACCTTTCCCCTCGTCTTTATCATTCAATCGACGGGGGTATCTGCATGGCGCTGTGGAAAGATGCGAGTTCCTCGGGCTCGGGCTTCTCGGGAGCGGCGCCGGGCGGCACGACGCCGCTGCGTGAGAGCGCACCGGCGAATGTCGCCGCGCTCACTCCCGAGGCGTCGCGCCGACCCGTCAAGGAGCGTTCGGAGGGCCGGGAATCGGTGCTCGCCTCGGGTCTGACGCTCGAGGGAAAGATCGTCGGCTCGGGCAACGTGCGCGTCGCGGGCCGCTTCAAGGGCGACGTGCAGATCGACGGCACACTCACCCTGGAGTCCGGCGCGCGGCTCGAAGGACAGATCAAGGCGGGCGCGGTCATCGTCTCCGGCGAGCTGCTCGGCAACATCACCGAGGCGAGGCAGGTCGACCTGCTGCAGGGCGGGCGGGTCGAGGGCGACGTCAAGGCCGGCTCGTTCACCGTGGCCTCCGGCGCGCGCATGCGCGGCAAGGTGGAATTCGGCTGGGAAGAGGAGAGCCAGGCGCTGTCTGACACAGGCACCGTATGAATGCCGGCGTCCGTGCGGCGCCCGCGGGCAGGACGCGTGTCTGTCCGCATTGCAGGGCCGTCGTTCTCGAAAGCCTCAGCGTCTGTCCGGGGTGCCGTCATCATCTGCGGTTCGATGCCGAGGCGCAGCAGCGCCAGGAGGCGGCGACCTGCGCCCTGAAGGTGGAAGGGGAAATCCGCCATCCGGGCGCCGAGGCGCCGTGGGAGTACAACGTCGTCATCGTCGTGCATGACGACCGCGGAGAGGAGATCGCCCGCAAGGTGGTGGGCGTCGGGGCGCTGCAGCCGGGAGAGAAGTGCGGCATCAGCCTCTCGGTCGAGGTGCTGCCGCCGCCGCGGCCGGTGGAAAAACCGGCACCGGCCACGCTGGTCGCCGTTTCCAAGACCGCTCCTGCCGCGCCTGCCGGCGGCAGGGGCATCCGGCTGCCCGACGGCACGCTGCTCACGCCCCCGGGGCTGGGGCCGAAGCCCAGATGAGGTGAGCGCCGCTCGCCGGCGGCGCGCGTGCCGCGCGCCGCATCCCCGCCCGGGCCCCGCTAAAAGCTCGCGGTCAACGTCAGATACCAGGTTCTCGGCGCGCCGGGATATGCGATCACCGGTCCGCCCGGGGAGTTGTACAACCCACCCGAGGTGACGTATTCGAACGAGTTGTACTGCCTGTTTGCGAGGTTGTCGACCTCGATGGTCGCCTTCAGGTCCTGGATGCCATCGCTCCAGGAGGTCGGCACGTCGAAGCTGGTGGAGAAGTTGAGCAGTCCGTAGCCCGGGATGTTGGTGCTGCCGGTATTGATGGTGTTGCCGTTTGCGCCGATATAGGAGTCCGGGATCACGCCGTTCGCGCTGATGTTGGTATTGTTATCGAAGGCATACTGGGAGCCGGTGCGCAGGTAGGTGAGTCGTGGCTCGATGAGCACTCTGCCGGCCTGCAGCAGATAATACACGCCGAAGCTCATGTTGGTGGTCGGAGTGTACGGCACCGGAACGTGGTGGTAGATCGTCAGGCTGCCGTTTGCGTTCGTGTCGCCGTTGATGTAGCTGGTGAACCTCGCGCTGACGACGCCGATATTGGCGAACAGGTAGAAATCGTGCAGCGGCGAAGCGTCGCCGAAGATGTTCACGCCGTCGTATGTCGAGGAGCCGTATGCCAGCAGCGCGCCGCCCGCCGCCAGGGCCGAGGGAATGGTCTCGTGGGTGAAATCCAGGTGTGAGTAGCTCATGTCGAGTTCCATGTCGGTGATCGGGCCCCAGCGGCGCTTGTGGATCTTGAATCCGACGATGGTGTCGGCGCCCTTTTCCAGATGGACGCTCGAAGCGGCTATGTTCACGTACGGCCCGGTGCCGCCGCCGTTCTCCGGGTAGCGGTAGGTCCAGCCCCAGTTGGCGTAGACCGCGAGCCAGGGCAGCGCCCGCCAGTTCACTCCGATGTACGGTTCGGCGCGGAAGAAGCTGGTATGGGCCGTCGGTGAGGGGTTGATCGAGGTTGTTGGGGTCAGCGTCTGGCTCTGGCAGCCGGCGCTCGGGGTGATCTGGCTGTAGTCGCCGCATGGGTTGAGCTGCACGCCGAGCGGGAATACCGCATACTCGTTCGGATAGAAGTCCATCGTGTAGTTGACTTCGCGGAACCCCGGTTCGAGGCGCAGCGTGGGGATCGGCCTGATGGTGTCCTGCACGTACAGCGCGCCATTGAGCTGATCGAAGATGTCGCTGTCGTAGGTGCCGTTCGGGGCGCTCGGCGAGCCGTAGGTGGTGTAGGCGGCCGCCGGGAACGGCCCGGTATAGCCGTTTTGCGTCAGTGCCTGCGCGAAGGTCTCGTTCGGATAGTAGGTCTGTTCCTGAGAATAGTACTTGCTGAACTGCAGATAGCCGCCGGCGAACACCCGATTGTACGGCAGGTTGAATTCGAATGTGAGCTTGTCGCCGAGGACGTGCGAGGACGGTCGGTTGATTTCCCAGCTCGACTGCTGCGCTGGCAGGTAGTCGTGCAGCGGTGTGTAGTGCAGACGGTGCTCGTGGTCGAAGTACGCCAGGTTGTGCACCGAGGTGACCGAGGACAGCCGCACGTTCAGCTTGCTCCAGAGCATCTCGATGGCGTTGACGTCGAGTTTCCAGTTCACCGAGTACGGCAGGGTCGTGTAGAAACCGGTGGTCTGCTGGCTGATCAGCGCTCCCGGAGTCGTCGGGCCGGTGATGTAGATGCCGGGAATGGGGCTGACCGGGATCGGGAACGGGCGCTGCGCGCTGGCGCGGGCCACGTAGGCGCCGATGCTGAAATCACCGTCACCGCCGGCGAATGGATGCCGGGTCTTGAGGTAGTACGCGTAGTTGTAACTGGGATTTTCGTAGCCGTCGCGCCCGCGCAGGAAGTTGTGCGCGTGGTTCCAGCCGCCGGCGATCACCGTGCGCCAGCCGCGCAGGTCGCCTGTCTGCAGGTCGAAGGAGACATTCTTGGTCTGGTAGCTGCCGTAGGTGAGGGCGACATCGCCGCCGAATGCGCCCGAGGGCTGCAGTGGCACGAAGTCGATCGCGCCGCCGATATTGGTCCACCAGCGGTCTTTGGGTTGCCCGGGACCATACGTGACGTTGATGGTCTGCAGCAGGGAGGTCTGCGGAATGAGCGTGGCCTGCCACAGATCGTTGCCGGGATTGCTCATCGGCACGCCATCGAAGCTCGGGGCGATGCTGCCGTTGTCGGGGTTGCCGCCGGAGAATCCGGCCCAGCCGGTCTTGATGCCGTTGATGCTGATGGTGGACTTCTGCGCGCCGGTGGCGCCGTACGAGGAGACGCTGA
>JAJYTX010000296.1 GCA_021792815.1 Pseudomonadota bacterium | reverse complement strand
CGGCACCGATGGCCGTGGCGCAGGCGTGTGCGACCTGTGCCGCGTGGGTGCGCTCGGTGAGCAGCTGGGTGCGGATGAGCTCGATTTCGTTCATGGGGCCGTATTCTAGGGCTTGTGCACGCAGGCCAGTATCCCGGCCCGGCGGGACCGGCCGGTGGACCGGGTCCGAGGGGAGCGGCGGGCAAGGTCCGGTCCCACCGGTCCCACCGGTGGCACCGGTGCGTGCGCAACCGCGTGGCTGCCGGGCGGCGTCCCGGCGGCACGGACCGGTTCCCGCACGCCGCCGGCGCAGGGGTCCGGGACGGGATCGGCTCCGGGCGTGCCATTTGACGGCTCCACGTTGCTTCCGCGAGTGCGCATCAGTAGAGTCGCACGGCTTTCCTTCAGGTGTTTCCCCAATCCCATGTCGAATTCCGTGCCTTGGGTCGTGCACAAGTTCGGCGGATCGAGCGTCGCCGATGCCGCCTGCTTCCGCCGCGTGGCGGCCATTCTCGATGCCTCCGCGGCGGCGCGCCTCGGCGTGGTGCTGTCAGCCTGCAAGGGCGTGACCGATGCGCTGCTGAATCTGGTGAGGCTCGCCGAGGAGCAGGACGAGGGCTACCGGGCGCAGCTCGCGGCGCTGCGCTGCCGACATGCCGAGATCGCCGAGGCGCTGCTCAGTCCCGAATCGCTGCGCTTGTTCCTCGCCGGATTCGACCGCGACTGCCATGATCTCGAGGGCATCCTGCAGACGGTGAAGCTGACCCGCGCGGCGGCGGCCAACGTGCGCGACCTGATCGCCGGGTACGGCGAGCTGTGGTCGACCCGGCTGTTCCATCGCTTCATGGAAGAGCGCGGCGGCCGGCGCGGCCCGGTGCAGTGGATCGATGCGCGCCGGGTGGTGGTGGTCGAGTGGGGCCCGCTCGGCCCGGCGGTGCAGTGGGAGGACTCCAGGGCCCATCTGGCCGATCGGGTCGACGCCGATTTCAACGGCACCCTGATCATCACCGGTTTCATCGCTTCGGACCGCCGCGGCGTGCAGACCACGCTCGGGCGCAACGGCAGCGACTTCTCCGCATCGATCTTCGGGGCGCTGCTGCGGGCGTCCGAGATCATCATCTGGACCGACGTCGATGGGGTGCTGTCGGCCGATCCGCGCCGCGTGCCGGATGCCACGGTGATCGACTCGCTCTCCTACAGCGAGGCGATGGAGCTCGCGTACTTCGGCGCCAAGGTGATCCATCCGCAAACCATGGCGCCGGCGGTCGGCGACCGCATACCGATCTGGATCCGCAATACCTTCGCGCCCGAGAAACCCGGGACGCTCATCTGCGCCAGGCCGACCTCGAAGCTGCCCGTCAAGGGAATCGCCAGCATCGAGCATGTGGCGCTCGTCAACCTGGAGGGCGCCGGCATGATCGGCGTGCCGGGGACGGCGCACCGGCTGTTCGGTGCGCTGCGCGAGGAGGGCATCTCCGTCATCCTGATCTCCCAGGGCAGCTCCGAGCACTCGATCTGCTGCGCCATCCCGCAGGATCAGGGCGAGCGCGCCGCGGCGGTGATCCGCCGGGCGTTCGAGCGGGAGCTGCAGGAAGGTCAGATCCAGCGCGTCGAGATCGACCCGGAGCTGGCGATCCTCGCCATCGTCGGCGACGGCATGGCGGGCACGCCGGGCGTGGCCGCCAAGGTCTTCAACGCGCTCGGCACCGCCGCGGTCAATGTACGCGCCATCGCCCAGGGCGCCTCGGAACGTAACATCTCGGTGGTCGTCGAGGGCCGCTCCGCCACGCGCGCGCTGCGCGCCGCGCACGCGGGACTGTACCTCTCGCCGCACACGATTTCCGTCGGCGTGATCGGTCCGGGCACCGTGGGCCGGGTGCTGCTCGATCAGATCGCCTCGCAGAGCGAGCGGCTGCGCGCCGATTTCCAGCTCGATCTGCGGGTCCGGGGAATCCTCGGCTCCCGGCGCATGCTGCTCTCGGACAGCGGTATTGCCCTGTCTGCGTGGCGGCGCGAGTACGAGCGCAGCGCGACGCCGGCCGATCTGGAGCGCTTCATCGGGCACGTGCGCGTCGATTACCTGCCGCACACCGTGATCATCGACTGCACCGCGAGCAGCGCGATCGCGGGGCGCTACGCCGAGTGGCTGCGGGCCGGCATGCACGTGGTCACGCCCAACAAGAAAGCCAACAGCGCGGATCTCGCCTACTACCGGGCGGTGCACGAGGCGCGCCGCGCAGGCTCGGCGCACTACCTGTACGAGGCCACCGTCGGGGCGGGACTGCCCGTGGTGCACACATTGCGCGATCTGCGCGAGACGGGCGACGAGATCACCAGTATCGAGGGCATCTTCTCCGGCACGCTCGCATATCTGTTCAACGTGTATGACGGCAGCGCCAGTTTCTCCGACATCGTGCGCGATGCGCGCCAGCGCGGCTACACCGAACCCGATCCGCGCGATGACCTTTCGGGCATGGACGTGGCGCGCAAGCTCATCATCCTCGGCCGCGAGATGGGCCTCGAGCTCGAGCTGGCCGATGTCGGGGTGGAGAGCCTGGTGCCCGCGGGTCTCGAGGCGGGCTCGATCGAGGAGTTCATGGCGAGGCTGCCGCGGCACGATGCGGCCATGCACCAGCGCTTCGAGACCGCGCGGGCGCGCGGCAAGGTGCTGCGCTATGTCGGGCGGCTCAGCGCCGACGGACAGGCCACCGTCGGTCTGGTCGAACTCGATGCCCGACACGCCTTCGCCAACATCGCGCTCACCGACAACGTGGTGCGGTTCGCCACGCGCCGCTACTGCGACAATCCGCTCATCGTGCAGGGGCCCGGGGCGGGACCGGAGGTGACCGCGGGCGGAGTATTCTCCGACCTGCTGCGTCTCTCGGCGTACCTCGGAGCGCGGTTGTGAGCGGCGTGCTCGACTGGGCCACGGCGTTCGCCCCGGCATCGAGCGGCAACGTCGCCATCGGTTTCGACATCCTGGGATTCGCCGTCGATGCGCTCGGCGACCGGGTGACGGTGAGCCGCAGCGCCGGCCCCGGCGTGAGCATTTCGGCCGTGAGCGGCGTCGCGGGCGAGCTGCCGAGCGATCCGGCGCGCAACACCGCCGGCAGAGCCTTGCTCGCCCTGCAGGAGTCGCTCGACCCGGGGTGCGGGTTCGACCTGCGCATCGACAAGGGCATCCCGCTCGGCTCGGGCCTCGGGGGCTCGGCGGCCTCCGCGGTCGGCGCGGTGGTGGCGGCGAATGCGCTGCTCGGCTCGCCGTGCAGCAAGCTCGAGTTGCTGAAGTTCGCCATGCAGGGCGAGCAGGTGGCGAGCGGCTCGCTGCACGTGGACAACATCGCGCCGTCGCTGTTCGGCGGACTGGTGCTCACGGTCGGCATCGATCATCCGCGGGTGAAGCGCATTCCGGTGCCGGAGCGGATCCGCGCCGTCATCGTGCATCCGCACATGTTTCTCGCCACCCGCCAGGCGCGCGCGATCCTCAAGCGCAGCGTGGAGCTGTCGGATTTCGTGTGGCAGACGGCGAACCTCGCCGGGTTCATCTCGGGGTGCTATACGGATGATCTCGAATTGATCCGCGAGTCCTTCCAGGACGTGGTCATCGAACCGCAGCGCCAGGCGTTGATTCCGGGGTTCCCGCAGGTGCGCGCGGCGGCCATGGAGGCGGGCGCTCTCGGCTGCTCGATCTCCGGCGCCGGCCCGACGCTGTTCGCCTGGGCGCTCGAGCCGGACGCCCCGAGAGTGCTCGAGGCGATGCGCGGGCAGTTCGCCGCACGCTCCATCGCGCTCGACGAGTGGGTGATCGGCCTCGACTCCGAGGGCGCGCGCATCGTGGCCAGTGGCTGAGTGGGCGGATCGCGGAGCTATGCGTTTCAGAAGTACTCGTAACCCGGAGCTGTGGGCGGGCTTCGCCGCTGCGTTATCGCAGGGCCTCGCGCCCGACGGCGGGCTGTATGTTCCCGAGGAGTGGCCGCGGCTGACGCCGGCGGCATTCGCCGGCAGCGAGGATCTGGCGTCGGTCGGCACGAGACTGCTCGAGCCGTTTGCGCAGGGCGATGTGCTCGGGCCATCGCTGCGCGAGATTCTCGTCGAGGCGTTCGATTTTCCGGCGCCGGTGGTGGATCTGCCGCGCGAACGGCTCGCGGTGCTCGAGCTGTTTCATGGCCCGACGGCGGCGTTCAAGGACTTCGGTGCCCGGTTCCTCGCGGCGTGCCTCGGCCGGCTGCGCCAGGCTCGGCCGCGCGCGCTCACGATCCTGGTGGCGACTTCGGGCGATACCGGCGGGGCGGTGGCCGCGGCCTTCCACGGTCGTCCGGGCATCGAGGTGGTGGTGCTGTTTCCGAAGGGCCTGGTCTCCCCGACGCAGCAGAGGCAGCTGACGTGCTGGGGAGGCAATGTGCGCTCGTTTGCCGTGCACGGCACGTTCGATGACTGCCAGCGCCTGGTCAAAGCAGCGTTCATGGACCCGACGCTGCGCGAGCGGCGCGAGCTCTCCTCGGCCAACAGCATCAATCTCGGGCGTCTGCTGCCGCAGGCCGTGTACTACGCGGCCGCGAGCCTCTCGGTGTGGCGGCAGCACGGCGAGCCCGCGTCGTTCATCATCCCCAGCGGCAACCTCGGCAATTCGGTGGCCTGCATCTGGGCGCGTCAGATGGGGCTGCCGATCGCGGAGGTGGTGCTGGCGCACAACGCCAAC
>JAJYTX010000295.1 GCA_021792815.1 Pseudomonadota bacterium | reverse complement strand
TCGTCGATGTGACCCCGGACCGCTCGCCCATCATCGCCAGGACTCCGGTGCCGGGGCTGTATGTCAACTGCGGCTGGGGCACCGGCGGGTTCAAGGCCACCCCAGGGGCGGCGCACCTGTTCGCCTGGACCATCGCCCACAATGCACCCCACCCGATCAACGCCCCCTTCACCATCGAGCGCTTCCGGGATGGCAACCTGATCGACGAGGCCGCCGCCGCCGCGGTGGCGCACTGAGGCACCCGACATGCTGCTGATCCCGTGTCCCTATTGCGGCGAGCGCCCCGAGCTCGAGTTCGTGCACGGCGGCCAGGCGCACATCGTCCGTCCGGGCAATCCCGCCGAGTCTTCCGACCAGCAATGGTCCGATTACCTCTACCGGCGTGACAACGTCAAGGGTGTGCACGCCGAGCGCTGGCGGCACGTACATGGCTGCGGGCGCTTCTTCAACGCCCTGCGCGATACCACATCGGATCTTTTTCTCGCCACCTACAAAGTCGGTGAGCAGCCTCCGGCACAGGCGCAGCCGGGAGGAAGCGGAGCATGAGCGGCGCGCTGCGCACACCATCCGGCGGCCGGATCGAGCGCACGCAGGCCGTGCGCTTCAGGTTCGATGACCGCGAACTGAGCGGCTTCGAGGGCGACACCCTCGCCTCGGCGCTGCTCGCCAACGGGGTACACCTGCTCGGACGCTCGTTCAAATACCACCGGCCCCGCGGCCTGCTCAGCGCCGGACCGGAGGAGCCCAACGCGCTGGTGGCCATCCGGCGCGACGCTGCCCGGGTCACGCCCAACCTGCGCGCCACGGAAGTCGAGCTGTACGACGGTCTGATCGCTTACAGTCAGAACCGCTGGCCGAGTCTCGCGTTCGACTTCGGCGCGGTGAACACGCTGCTCGCCCCATTCATTCCGGCGGGTTTTTACTACAAGACCTTCATGTGGCCACGCCGCGCCTGGCAGTGGCTCTACGAGCCGAGGATCCGTGCCGCGGCCGGCCTGGGCCGTGCCCCCGGGCACCCCGACCCGGACAGCTACTCCAACCGCTTTGCGCACTGCGACGTGCTGGTGGTGGGCGGGGGACCGGCAGGGCTGGCGGCGGCGCGCGCGGCTGCCGGCCATGGCGCGCGAGTGATCCTCTGCGACGAGCAGCCGGAGCTCGGCGGCTCGCTGCTGGGCGAGGCGGACCCGGACGCGCCGCTCGGCGAGAGCCGCCGCGGCTGGCTCGCGAGCACCCTCCGCGAGCTGAGCGCCAGCCCGCGCGTCACGCTGCTGACGCGCACCACCGCCTTCGGCTACTTTGCACATAATCTGCTCGGGCTCGAGCAGCGCCTCACCGATCATCTGGCGCAGCCGGATCCCAGACAGCCGCGCGAACGGCAGTGGCAGGTCCGCGCCCGGCAGGTGGTACTCGCCACCGGCGCGCTGGAACGGCCGCTGGTGTTCCCCGGCAACGACCGGCCGGGCATCATGTTGGCCGGCGCGGCGCGCACGTATCTCAACCGTTATGGCGTGCTCGCCGGCAGGCGCGTGGTCCTGGTCACCGCAGGCGACGAAGCGTATCGCTCGATTCTCGAGCTGCATCGCGCCGGTGCGGCCATCGCGGCCGTCGTCGATGTCCGGACGCAGGTCGACGGCGAGCTGCCCGAAGCGGCCCGCAGGCTCGGCATACCGGTGCACGTCGCACGCACCGTCATCGGTACCAGCGGCCGGCTTCGCGTCCGCGGCATCCGCATCCGCAAGCTCGATGCGCAGGGCCGGCCGCAGGGTGCGCCCCAGCGCATCGCCTGCGACCTGGTGTTGATGTCCGGCGGCCACACTCCGAGTGTCCACCTGTTCTCGCAGTCGCGCGGCAGGCTCACCTGGAACGAGGCCCGGCAGGCTTTCCTGCCCGGGGATTCGCCCGAGCAGGTCCGCTGCGCGGGCGCCTGCCGCGGGGTGAGCCGGCCGGAGGCGGCGCTGCGTGACGGCGAGCGAGCCGGGACCCTGGCCGCCGGCGATGCCGGTGTCACCGTCGGTGCCGTCAGCAGCGAACCCCAGCCGCCCGACATCGGCGCCGGCGCCTGCGGCGAACTGCCCCAGCCGTCCGGCGTCATCGCCACCAAAGCGTTCGTCGACTGGCAGAACGACGTCACCTCCCGGGATCTGCTGCTCGCGGCCCGCGAGGGCTTCCGCTCGATCGAGCACGTCAAGCGCTATACCACCACCGGCATGGCGACCGACCAGGGCAAGACCTCCAATCTCAATGCGCTGGCCATCGTGGCGCGCCGGATCGGCAAACCGATTCCGCAGGTGGGACTGACCACCTTCCGCATGCCCTACACGCCGGTGACCTTCGGCGGCTTCGCCGGCTTCTCGCGCGGCGAGTTGTTCGATCCGGTCCGCACCACACCCATCCACGACGGCGCGGCGCGCCAGGGGGCGGTGTTCGAGGACGTCGGACTGTGGAAGCGCGCCCGTTATTTCCCGCGCAACGGCGAGAACATGCACGCGGCGGTGGCGCGCGAGTGCCTGGCGGTACGCTCGGCCTGCGGTCTGTTCGACGGTTCGACCCTGGGCAAGATCGAGGTCGTCGGCAAGGACGCCGTGACGTTCATGAACCGGCTGTACGTCAACAGTTGGACGAGTCTCGCGGTCGGCCGGTGCCGCTACGGGATCCTGCTGCGCGATGACGGCTTCATCTACGACGACGGCGTCATCGCCCGCATCGCCGCGGACCGCTTTCACGTCACGACCACCACCGGCGGGGCGGCCCGCGTGCTCGCCATGATGGAAGATTACCTGCAGACCGAATGGCGGGATCTCAGTGTCTGGCTGACCTCGAGCACCGAGCAATGGGCGGTGATCGCCGTGCAGGGACCGCGTGCCCGTCAGGTGCTGCAGAGCCTGGTGCAGGATGTCGATCTGTCGCCCGGCGCCCTGCCGCACATGAGCATCGCATCCGGGCGGATCTGCGGCGTGCCGATGCGGCTGTTCCGGGTGAGTTTCACCGGAGAGCTCGGGTTCGAGATCAATGTGCCGGCGGATTTCGGCCCGGCGGTCTGGGAGGCGGTGTATGAAACCGGCCGGCCACATGGCATCACCCCCTACGGCACCGAGTCTATGCACGTGCTGCGCGCCGAGAAGGGCTACATCATCGTCGGCCAGGACACCGATGGCACCGTGACACCCGATGATGCGGGGCTCGCCTGGGCCATCGGCAGACAGAAAGCCGACTTCGTGGGCAAACGCGCGCTCGATCGGCCGGCCATGCGCGCCCCCGGGCGCAAACAACTGGTCGGGCTGCTCACCGTGGAGCCCCACGTGATGCTCGAGGAAGGCGCACAGGTGCTGCAGGATGCACAGGCGGCGCCTGCCACCCGTCCCATCGGCCACGTGACCTCTTCCTACTACAGCGCGACGCTGGGCCGGTCGATCGCGCTGGCGCTGGTGCGCGGCGGCCGCGGGCGGCTGGGGCACACCCTGCAGGTGCCGATGCCCGGTGGATCGATCCCGGTCAAGGTCGTCTCGCCGGTGTTCTACGATCCGAAGGGGAGCCGCCTCGATGCGTGACCTGTCCGCCGGCCGCCAGGGCCCGTTCATCGCGGCGAGTCCTCTGGTGCGCCCGCTGCCGGGCGCCACCCGTCTGCTGCTGCGGGGCGATCCGCAGGTCATGGCGGCGGCTCTGGGGGCGCTCGGCCTGCCGTTTTCCGGGACGGCCTGCCGGGCGGTGGCGCAATCCGGCCGCGCGGCGCTGTGGCTCGGGCCCGATGAGCGGCTGCTGCTCGCCCCGCAAGGACAGCTCAGCGAACTGACCGGGCGAGTGTGCGAGACGCTGTCCGGACGCGACCATTCCCTGGTCGACGTCAGTCACCGCCAGTGCGCCCTGGAAGTGAGCGGCCCGCAGGCCGGAATGCTGCTCAACTGCGGCTGTCCGCTCGATCTCGACCGGGAGGCATTTCCGGTTGGAATGTGCAGCCGCACGGTGTTGGGCAAGGCGGAAATCGTGCTGTGGCGCACCGCCGAGCAGCGCTTTCATCTGGAGGTCTGGCGCTCGTTCGCCGCCTACGTCTCGAAGGTGCTGGCGCTCGCCGCGCGCGAACAGACTGTCTGAGCCGGCCGCTTGCCGCCGCAGCGCCTGCCGCGCGCCAATCGGCTCAGGTTTTCAGTCCATATCCGCTGCGGAATATCCAGCCGACGATGGCGAGCGATACCGCCAGAAACACCGCGGTCATGGCCAGGCTCACCCCGACATTCACATCGGCGATGCCATAGAAGCTCCAGCGAAAGCCGCTGATCAGGTACACCACCGGATCGAACAGCGCCAGCGTGCGCCACGGGTGCGGCAGCATGTTGATCGAGTAGAAGCTGCCGCCGAGAAAGGTGAGCGGCGTGACGATGAGCAGCGGCACGATCTGCAGCTTCTCGAAGCCGTCGGCCCAGATGCCGATGATGAAGCCGATCAGGCTGAAAGTCGCCGCCGTGAGCACCAGGAACGTCAGCATCCACAGCGGGTGCAGCACCTGCAGCGGCACGAACAGCCCCGCGGTGGCGAGAATGATCGCCCCCAGCACGAGCGACTTGGTGGCGGCCGCCCCGGCATACCCGAGAACGATTTCCGTCGCCGAGACCGGCGCCGAGAGGATCTCGTAGATCGTGCCCGTGAAGCGCGGGAAGTAGATGCCGAAGGAAGCGTTGGAGATGCTAGATCG
>JAJYTX010000294.1 GCA_021792815.1 Pseudomonadota bacterium | reverse complement strand
CCCCGGCCCGAGATAGCGCAGAAACTGCCGTTGCAACCGCTCGGCCCGCTCCAGCACCTCGCGCGCCTCCAACCACATCCAGCCGAACTGTCGCTCGCCGCTCATCCGCACCTCCGGCCCAGCCGCGATCGCCTCGCAGGCCGCGCACTCTCGCGCAGCACCCGGCTCGCGCGCCGGCCGTCTCACTGGAACATGTGGCCGAGCGGCGCCAAGTCAAGGCAACCGCGCGTGACGCGCATCCGAAGGCTCCGCTTCCGCGAAGCGCGACGCCATTGGGAAGGATGCGTATGCGGGGACGGGTTTCCCGTGCTCAGGGGCCGGCGCGGCGAGTGCGCCGCCGGACGCCGTCTAGGCGTCCGGCACAGCCTTCTCGCTCACCATGGTGAGCACGTCGTAGGCGGCCACCGTCGCTCCGTCCTGATTGGTGATCTGCGTGTCCCAGCGCACCTCGCCATAACCCTGACCGATGCGCAGCGATTTCTCCTTGCAGGTGAGACGCACCCGGATCCGATCGCCGGGTTTCACCGGTTGGGTGAAGCGCAGCCCGTCGATCCCGTAGTTGGCGAGCACCGGCCCGAGCGGCGGATCGACGAACAGGCCGGCCGCCGCGGAGATCAGGAAATACCCATGCGCGACCCGGCCGCCGAACAGAGGATTGCGCCGGGCCGCCGCCTCGTCCGTGTGCGCGTAGAAATGATCGCCCGAGAGCGCGGCAAACCGCTCGATATCCTCGAGACTCACCTGCCGTTCGCCGGACTGGAAGGTCTCGCCGATCCGCAGCTCGCCGAAGGGCTTGCGGAACGGATGCACGCCCGGATCGAGCTGCCGCGATCCCCTGACCCAACGGCCGGTGACCGCCGTGAGCACGTCGGGTGTGCCCTGCACGGCCGTACGCTGCATGTAATGCAACACGCCGCGGATACCGCCCATCTCCTCGCCGCCGCCGGCCCGTCCCGGTCCGCCGTGCACCAGGTGCGGCAGCGGCGAGCCGTGGCCGGTCGAGTCCTTGGCGCAATGGCGGTTGACCACCAGCACCCGGCCATGAAACGGCGCGAGGCCGAGCACCAGGCGCGCCGCCATCGCATCGTCGCCGGTGAACACCGAGCTCACCAGGCTGCCGGCGCCGCGGCGCGCGAGCGCGATCGCCTCATCCACGTCCCGGTAGGGCACGACGGTGCTCACCGGACCGAATGCCTCGACCTCGTGGACGGCTTTCGCCCGGGCGGCATCCCTGCAATAGAGCAGCGTCGGAGCCACGAACGCGCCCCGATCGGCATCGGCCCCGGCCAGTGAGAGCGTGTCAGCGCCTCCGCAGATCACTTCGGCCTCGCGCTCGAGCCGCTCGACCTGCGCGAGCACCTCGCGCCGCTGCGCGAGCGAGGCCACCGGTCCCATCTTGACCTGTTCCTCGCGCGGGTCGCCGACCACGATCCGTCCAAGCGCGGCGCGCAGCGCCTCGATGACCGCGGGGGCCGCGGCGGCCGGCACGAGCGCCTTGCGGATGGCGGTGCATTTCTGACCCGCCTTGACCGTCATCTCGCGCACGACCTCGCGGATGAACAGGTCGAATTCCGGCGTGCCCGCCGGCGCATCCGGGCCCAGGATGCAGGAATTGAGCGAATCGGTCTCCGCGGTGAAGCGCACCGAGTGATCGATCACCGCCGGATGCGTCCGCAGTCTGCGCGCGGTCGAGGCCGAGCCGGTGAACGCGACGCTGTCCTGACAGGTCAGGTGATCGAACAGATCCCCGACCGTACCGCAGACGAGCTGCACCGCGCCCTGCGGCAGCAGGCCCGAATCGATGATCCGACGGAAGGCGAGCTCGGTGAGATAGGCGGTGGCGCTCGCCGGCTTGACGATCGCCGGCACCCCCGCGAGCAGCGTTGGGGCGAGCTTCTCGAGCATGCCCCACACCGGGAAGTTGAAGGCGTTGATGTGGATCGCCGCCCCCTCGAGCGGCACGTGGATGTGCTGGCCGAGGAAGTTGCCGGACTTCGAGAGCATCTCCACGGCGCCGTCGACGTACACGTGCCCATCCGGCAGCTCCTTCATCCCCTTGCTCGCGTACACGAACAGGGTGGCGATGCCGCCATCGATGTCGATCCACGAATCCGCGCGGGTCGCGCCGGTGGCGTACGAAAGTCGGTAGAGCTCTTCCTTGTGCTCGGTCAGATACCGCCCGAGCGCCTTCAGCTGCGCGGCGCGCTCATGGAAGGTCAACCGGCGCAGCGCCGGCCCGCCGACCGTGCGCGCATGATCGAGCATCGCCGCGAAGTCGAGTCCTTCGCTGCTGATGCTCGCGATGAGCTCGCCGGTGGTGGCGTCACGAAGCGAGGCGGCGTTGCCGCTGCCGGCCAGCCAGCGGCCGGCGATATAACTTTGCAATTGCATAGCGGTGCTCACGTGTCGGTGTGTCCTGCCCAGGCGGGGCGGGCCCGGGCGACGAGGCGCCCCGGAGCCTCGGTTGTGCGGTTATTTACCGCTGAATCGCGGCTCGCGCTTCTCCGCGAAGGCGGCCACCCCTTCGGCGTAATCGGCGCCGAAGCCGAGCTCGCGCTGGTAATCCCGTTCCACGTCGAGCTGCTGCTCGAGCGAGCGTCCCCAGCTCTCCTGCAGCGCCTGTTTGGTGCGCGCCAGTGCGCGCGTCGGTGCGCAGGCGAGCTGGCGCGCGAGCGTGTCCACCTCGCCGGGGAAGTCCTCATCGTCGACGCAGCGCCAGATCAGACCCCAGTCCGCAGCCTGCTGCGCCGGCAGCTTCTCTGCGAGCATCGCCAGGCCGAGGGCACGCGCCGGCCCGACCAGCCGCGGCAGGAACCACGTGCCGCCCGAATCCGGTATCAGGCCGATCCGCGCGAACGCCTGCACGAAGCTCGCCGAGCGTGCCGCCACGACCAGATCACAGGCGAGCGCGATGTTGGCGCCGGCTCCGGCAGCCACGCCGTTGACCGCGGCGATGACCGGCAGCGGCAGGCGCCGCAATGCCAGCACCAGCGGCTTGTAGCGCAGCTCGATGGACTCGCCGAGATCGGCCGCCGCCGCCCCCGGGGCCACGGCCCGATCGGCAAGATCCTGACCCGCGCAGAAGCCGCGGCCGGCGCCCGTGATGACGAGCACGCGCGCCGCCGCGGTCTGCACCGCCGCGAGCGCGTCCCTCACCTCCGCGTGCATCGTGACGTTGAAACTGTTCAGGCGCTCCGGCCGGTTGAGAGTGAGCCGGGCGATTCCGCCCTTCATCTCCAGCAGAATGGTCTGATAACTCATCGCGATTCCTCCGATGGCGCGCACCTGCCGCGCGTCGGCCGCACGTCATTTCTCATCGTAGTCGAGCTCGAGCTCAGCGCTTCGGCAGCGTGACTGGCACGCCAGCACATAACCCTGCGCGACTTCCCAGTCCTCGAGCGCATAGTTCTGGGCCATCTCGACCTCGCCGCGCACCACCTTGGTGCGGCACGTCGAGCACACGCCCGAGCGGCAGGAGTACGGCAGATCGAGGCCGGCGCGCTCAGCGGCCTCGAGCACGGTTTCCTCCTCGAGCCGCATCGCAAACGAGCGGCGCCGTCCGTCCAGGGTCACCGTCACCTGGGCAACACCCGCCGCATGCGTTTCAGCCTCCGCGGGGCGGGCACCGGCGTGGGCGGCAGCGACCGCCGTGAAGTGCTCGATGCGAATCCGATCCGCTGCCACGCCGAGCTCCCCGAGCGATCCGGCCACCGTCTCAGCCATGTCTCCGGGACCGCAGAGGAAATACTCGCTCACCTCCCGGGGCGCGAAGAACGCCGCACTCAGCTCGCGCACCTTGGCGGCGTCGATCCGGCCGTTGTACAGCGCGATTTCCTGGGGCTCGCGGCTCATCAGAAAATGCAGCGACAGCCGCTCGAGGTAACGATCCTTCAATCGCTCGAGCTCCTCGAGGCCCATGGCGCGCGCGACGCTGCGGTTGCCGTAGAACACCAGCATGCGACCGCCCGCACCGAGCACGGCCCGCACCACCGACAGCACCGGCGTGATGCCGCTGCCCGCGGCGAAGGCGACGCGCAGGCTCCCGGCCGGCTCGAGGGAGTGCGGCGTGAAGCGGCCGCTCGGCGGCAGCACCTCGAGCGCATCGCCGGCGCGCAGCCCCCGCAGGAAGCCCGACATGCGCCCGCCGGGCTGCACGCGCACCAGCGTGCGCAGCAGCCTCTCCCCCGGCGCGTTGACCAGAGAGTACGTCCGACGGATCTGCTCGCCATCGATCAGGGCGCGCAGCACCACGTGCTGGCCGGGACTGGCGCGATAGGCGTCCTCGAGCTCCGCGGGCACCTCGAGTGCGAGCGCGATCGCATCCTCCGCCTCGGGCTCGACCCGCACCACGCGCAACGAATGGAATTTCAGCATGCCGGTCCTAGATGCACTTGAACATGTCGAAGGGTTCGAGACAGTCGCCGCAGCGATAGTGTGCCTTGCAGGGCGTGGAGCCGAACTCGCTCGCGCGCTGCACGTGAGAGCTGCCGCAGCGGGGACAGACGATCCGCGCCGAAGGCTTGCGCTCCACGGCGATTCCGAACGCCTCGAGCTTGCGCCGTCCCGCCTCGCTCACCCAGTCGGTGGTCCACGCCGGCCACAGCACCGTCTCCACCACGGCATCCGCGAGCCCCTGGCGCTCGAGCGCCTCGCGGATCGAGTGCTCGATCACTTCCGTCGCCGGACA
>JAJYTX010000293.1 GCA_021792815.1 Pseudomonadota bacterium | reverse complement strand
CTGCCGGGCCTGGTCCTCGACCGGTACGGGGATGTCGTCGTCGGGCAGATCGCCACGGCGGGCATGGAGGCGCTGAAAGATCCGATCGAGCAGGCCGTGCGCGCGCTGCTGGCGCCGGCCGTGCTGTTCTGGAAAAACGACTCGGGCGCCCGCCAGCTCGAGCAGCTGCCGCAGATGGCGTACCCTGCCTTCGGTGAGGTGCCCGCCGAGCTCAGCGTGCACGAGGCGGGGCTGCGCTTTGCGGCGCCGCTCGCGCAGGGGCAGAAAACCGGCTGGTTCTACGACCAGTGCGCCAATCGGGCCCGGTTGTCGCGCTACCTGTGGCCGGGCGCTCGCGTGCTCGATATCTGCAGCTACGTGGGCGCCTGGGGCCTCATGGCGCTGCGGGGCGGCGCCGCCTCGGCCTGCTGCGTCGATTCGTCGGAAACCGCGCTCGGCTATGCCCAACGCAACGCCCGGGAAAACGCGCTGACGATCGAGACCCTGCGCGCCGATGCGTTCGATGCACTGCAGTCGCTGCGCGAGCAGGGTCGGCGCTTCGATGTGGTGGTGCTCGACCCGCCGGCGTTCATCAAGCGCAAGAAGGACATCCCGCGGGGCCAGGCGGCCTACCGCAAGCTCAACCAGCTGGCGCTCGCGCTCCTCGAGGACGAAGGGCTGCTGGTGTCCTGCTCGTGCTCGTATCACCTCGCGCCCGAGGCGCTCACCGAGATCCTCCAGGCGGCCGCGCGCCACAGTGGCTGCGGCGTACAGATCCTCGAGACAGGCGGCCAGTCGCCCGATCACCCTGTCCACCCCGCCGTCCCGGAGACGCGCTACCTCAAGGCGTTCTTCTGCCGCGTGACACGCGAGCTCGGGTAGACTTGCCGACCCATGATGGCCCGATACCCGGATATCCGATGATCCGATACCCCGACATCAATCCGATCGCCGTGCGGATCGGTCCGCTCAAGGTGCACTGGTACGGCATCATGTACCTGATCGGGTTCGCGTCCGGCTGGGGACTGGGACGCTACCGCGCGTCCAGGCCGGGCTCGACGTGGAAGGCCACGGACGTCGATGACCTCATTTTCTTCGGGATGCTGGGTGGTCTGCTCGGTGGTCGCATCGGCTACGTCGCCATCTACGGCATGATGTTCTGGACTCACCAGAACCCCTGGTACCCGATCGAGGTCTGGGACGGGGGCATGTCCATTCACGGCGGCTTCATCGGCGGCATCCTCGCCCTGTGGATATTCGCCTGGCGCCGCGGCCGCAGCCTCGCCGACGTGCTCGACTTCACCGCGCCGCTCGTCGCGCCCGGGCTGTTCTTCGGCCGCATGGGCAATTTCATCAACGGCGAGCTGTGGGGCAAGCCGACGACGCTCCCCTGGGGGTTCCTGTACCACGGCGTGGTGCGCCAGCCCTCGCAACTCTACGAAGGATTCCTCGAAGGCATCGTGCTGTTCACGGTGATGTGGTGGTTCACGTCCCGGCCGCGCGCGCGGCTCGCTCCCACGGGCCTGTTCCTGCTGCTGTACGGCACGTTCCGGTTCCTGATGGAGTTCGTCCGCCTGCCGGACCCACAGCTCGGCTATCTTGCCTGGGGCTGGCTCACCATGGGCCAGGTGCTGTCCATCCCCATGATACTCATCGGCATCGGCTGTCTGCTGTACGCGCGCAAAGCGCGTGTGCACTCGGGTAACCTCGCCGTCGCGTAGCGGACCCGTTCCGATGAGGCCTTACCTTGAGCTGCTGCGGCGCGTCCTGGAAAGCGGCACGCCCAAAGGGGATCGTACCGGTACCGGCACTCTCTCGAGGTTCGGCGAGCAGCTGCGCTTCGATCTGGACGCGGGCTTCCCCCTGGTGACCACCAAGCGCATCCACGTGCGCTCGGTAGTCTACGAACTGCTGTGGTTCCTGCGCGGGGAAACGAACGTCGCCTGGCTGCGCGAGCACGGCGTGAGCATCTGGGATGAGTGGGCCGATGCGCGCGGCGAGTTGGGCCCGGTCTACGGCCGGCAATGGCGTGCCTGGCCCGCTCCCGATGGACGGAGCATCGATCAGATCAGCGCCGCGCTCGAGCTGATCCGCCGTGATCCGGATTCGCGTCGCATCGTGGTGAGCGCCTGGAACGTCGCGGAACTCGAGCGCATGCGCCTCATGCCCTGTCACGCCCTGTTCCAGTTCCACGTGGCCGGCAACCGGCTCTCGTGTCAGCTCTACCAGCGCAGCGCCGATGTGTTTCTCGGCGTGCCGTTCAACATCGCCAGCTATGCGCTGCTGACGCACATGGTCGCCCAACAGTGCGACCTGCAGCCCGGAGAGTTCATCTGGACCGGGGGCGACTGCCACCTGTACCGGAATCATCTCGATCAGGCGCGGCTGCAGCTCGAGCGAGCGCCCTTGCCGCCGCCGCGGCTGAATATCCGCAGGCGTCCCCCCACCCTGTTCGACTATGCATTCGAGGACTTCGAGTTCGTGAACTACCGGCATCATCCCGCGATCAGCGCACCGGTCGCCGTCTGAGAGCGCTGCGATGACCAACGCCCGCACTGCACGGCGCACATCCTGGTTCAAAGTGCGCAAATCCCCGGTGCACGGCCGCGGCGCTTTTGCGCTGCGGCGCATCCGCAAGGGCACGCGCATCATCGAGTATCTCGGCGAGCGGGTCTCGCACCGGGAAGCCGACCGCCGCTATGAGGACCGGGACGGTGACGACAGCCACACCTTCCTCTTCATCGTCAATTCGAAAACGGTGATCGACGGCGGCGCCGACGGCAACGACTCGCGGTTCATCAACCATTGCTGCGATCCCAACTGTGAATCGGTGATCGAAGGCGGGCGGGTGTTCATCGAGGCCATCCGCACCATCCAGCCGGGCGAGGAGCTGAGTTACGATTATCAGCTCGGGCGCGATGCGGACGATCCGCCCAATGTCGATGAGATCTATGCCTGCCGCTGCGGCGCCGTCCAGTGCCGCGGCACCATGCTCTGGCCACCGAAGAAGCCCGCGCGGGTCGGGCCCGCCCGCACCCGGCCGCGCAGCGGCACGAAACGCCGCTCCGCGCCGGCAGTGAAGCGTGCGGCCACGCCGGCCGCGAAACGCTCGACGCGTCGCGCGCGCGGCGGCAAGCGGCGCTGAGGCCATGGGTGCGACAACTCATGGCTCGTCTCGCGGCTGGACGCTGGCCGCCGTCATCGGCGCCATCGGCATCGTCTACGGCGACATCGGCACCAGTCCGCTGTACGCGCTCGAGGAGACCCTGACCGAGGCCGGCCGGTTCGACCATCAGGCGGTGCTCGGCTCGCTGTCGCTGATCCTCTGGGCACTGACCCTCTCGGTGACCATCAAGTACATCACCATCATCATGCGTGCCGACAACGAGGGCGAGGGCGGCATCCTCGCCATGTTCGCGCTGGCGCAGCGGCATTGCGTCGCGGGGAGCCTTTGGGGACGGATGGTGGTGTGGCTGGCGCTCGCCGGCACCGCGTTTTTCTTCTGCGACTCGCTGATCACCCCGGCGATCTCGGTGCTGAGCGCCGTGGAAGGCGTGCAGGTGCTCGACCCGGGCTTCCAGCACGCGGTGATACCGATCACCGTCGGCGTCATCGTCGGACTGTTCGCCTACCAGCGCCGCGGCACGGCCAAGGTCGGCGCCCTGTTCGGCCCCGTCATGATCGTGTGGTTCCTGACACTGGCGTACACGGGCGCCGAGGCGATCCGCCTCGCCCCCGTGGTGCTGTACGCGATCAACCCACTTTACGGCATCAAGCTGCTGCTGCAGCGCCCAGCGTCCTCGCTCGGCATCATCGGCGCGGTGTTCCTCGCCATGACCGGCGGCGAGGCTCTCTACGCGGACATGGGCCACTTCGGCAAGGAGCCGGTGCGCATCGCGTGGTTCCTGCTCGTCTGGCCGGCACTGCTGCTCAACTACTTCGGCCAGGGCGCGCTGCAGCTCTCGCACGGACGCTTCGTGCCGCTGACGCTTTACTTCATGGTCTCGCCCACGGCGCTGCCCTGGATGGTCATGCTCGCCACCGCGGCCACCGTCATCGCTTCGCAGGCGGTCATCTCCGGGACCTACTCCATGGCGCGCCAGGCGGTGCAGCTCGATCTGCTGCCACGCATCCGGGTGCTGCAGACCTCTGCCACGGAGCTGGGACAGATCTACGTGCCCGCGGTCAACTGGCTGGTGTGCCTCGCGGTGATCGGCTTCGTCGTCGGCTTCGGCTCCTCGGCCGCGCTCGCCGGCGCCTATGGCGCGGCCGTCGTCGGCACCATGCTGATCACGACCATTCTCGGGGCCTTCGTCGCGCTCGACCAGTGGAACTGGCCCAAGGGGGTCGTGGGACTGGTGTTCGGCCTGCTGTTCGTGGTCGACGCCATCTTCGTCGTCGGCAACATGACCAAGGTGCCGAACGGCGGCTGGATTCCGCTGGCGCTCGCCACCGTGGTGTTCATGGGATTCGCAACCTGGCGCAGCGGCCGGATCGAGCTGCGCGCGGCGCTCGCCCGGCAGGCGGTGCCGCGCGGCGAACTGGCGAAGCTGCTCGATCGCGCGCAGCGTGTGCCCGGCACGGCCGTGTTTCTCGCCAGCACGCCCGACCTGGTGCCCTCGGCGCTGATCCGCAACCTCGAGCACAACCACATCGTGCACGAGCGGCTCATCATCCTCAACCTGGAGATCACGCGCACTCCGCGCCAGGA
>JAJYTX010000292.1 GCA_021792815.1 Pseudomonadota bacterium | reverse complement strand
TTCTTCACGGCGTTGACGATCTCGCCGAGGGTGTGCCCGGAGTCGGTGACCAGGCGCGAGCCGTCCGCGACTTTGCTGACGCTGTCCTGGATCAGGGACTTGATCTCCTTGGCGGCGGTGGCCGAGCGGCCCGCGAGGCTGCGCACCTCGCTCGCCACCACGGCGAAGCCGCGGCCCTGCTCGCCGGCCCGCGCCGCCTCGACCGCGGCATTGAGCGCCAGCAGGTTGGTCTGAAAGGCGATTTCGTCGATGACGCCGATGATGTCGGCGATTTTCTGCGCCGACTCGTCGATGCCCGACATGGCGCCGACGGCCTTGCCGACCACGGCCACGCCCTGCTCGGCCTGGTCGCGCGCGGCGAGGGCGAGCTGGTTGGCCTGCGAGGCGTTGTCGGCATTCTGCTTGACGGTGGTGGTCATCTGCTCCATGGACGAGGCGGTCTGCTCGAGCGAGGAGGCCTGCTCTTCGGTGCGCGTCGAGAGATTCGAGTTGCCCATGGTGATTTCCTCGGCTCCGAGGAAAATCTGGCGCGCCACGCCTTTCACCCGCGCGACGATCTCGGCGAGGTTGTCGGTCAGGCGGTTGACGCCCGTGCCGAGCGCGGCGAAAAACCCCGTCTTGTTGTCGAGGGCGATGCGCCGGGTGAGATCATCGGCGTTGACCGCCGCGAGCACGCCCTGCAGTTCCTGCTCGACGCGCACCTCCTGCGAGCGATCCGTCCACTCCATCACGGTTCCGAGCCGCTCGCCGTGCGCACCGGTCACCGGGTTGGTGATGACGCGGAAGGTGAGGGCGCCGTAGGTGCGCTCCTCGGTGCGCGCCGCCTGCAGCTCCTGCAGCGCGCGCCGCTCCGCGGCCGGCGAGCTCGAGAGCGTCTCGAGGCTCGAGCCGCGCAGCATCTCGGCGTTGAAGCCGGGCAGGGCGCTGCGGATTTCCGCGGCGTGGCGGCTGAAGCCGGTCTGTGCCGCTTCATTCAGATACAGGATCAGATGGTCCGCATCCGCGAGCAGCACGCCGGTCGAGGCCTTGTCGAGCGCCTGGCGGATGCGTGAGTTCTCGGCGGCTACGGCGCGCTCGTGCTCGATCTGCGTGCGCAGCTTCAGCTGCATGGCGGCGAGGGCCTGCATCACCTGTCCGAGCTCATCGGACCGGCGTGTCTCGATTTCGCTGTCGTAGCGGCCGGCGGCGATGCGCTCGAATACCGCCACCACCCGCTTCAGCGGATTCCTCAGCGAGCGTTCCGCCGTCCAGCTGAGCGCGTGGATGAGCAGGATCGCGAGCAGCACCAGCGCCAGGTTGAGGTCGCGCTGCTCGCTCAGCGCGTCGATCCGGCTGTGGTTGGCAGCCGCCGCCGCGGCGGCGCCCGCGGCGAGCAGATGGCTGAGCGCGCTGCGGGCGCCGTGGCCGGCGACATCGACGGCGGCGGCGCTGATTTTCAGGGTGCTGGTGTTGATGATCTGCGCGGCGACGGTCGCGTAGAACTCGGCGGCCCGCCGTGCCGCCGAGTCGAGCGAGCGGGCGAGCCGGTCACGGAACCGCGGCGAGACCTGGGCCAGGGCGGCACGCACCGCGGCGAAGTCGGTGAGCAGCCGTGCGTGGGCGATCTGGATCCCCATCCGGTCGTCTCCGCCCAGGTACCCCTTGGAGGCGGCATCGGCCGCATCGCGGCGCAGGGCGGCTTCATCGGCGAGCGCCGCCGGCAGGTACTCGGAGGTGATCTCCACCAGGCTGCGTGTGGCCTGGTCGGGGTCTGAGCTGGCGCGCGAGCCGGCCGCGACCGCCTCGCGCAGCCGCCCGAGGCGCCCGAGCAATGCGGTGTGCGCGGCGACCAGCTGCGCCGCGGGCTGGGTCAGAGCAGCCGCTGCGAGCGCGGTCCATTGCGACTGAATGGCCCGAAAGTCGCGGCGCACGCCGTAGCGTTCCCCGAGCGCCGAGTTCACGCCCGCGAGGCGCCGCAGCGCCTCGTCGGCCTGCTGGCGGGCGGCGAGCACCGCCGGCCGGGCGGCGGCATCGCCGCTCAAGAAGACAAATGCGCGACCCTCGTGGGTCTCGACGGCCGATTCGAACGCGCCGATGGCGCCCAGGTAGCGGATGCCGGCGAGCTCGGCGCGGGCCTGGCTCAGCTTCTGCCCGGTCGAGCGCAGGTAGAACACCCCGACCAGCGCGGCCGGCAGGCTCATGGCGAGGATCAGCACCGCGAACTTCTGCCAGAGTTTCAGCTGGCCGAGTGTCAGTTTGCCCATGTCGGTCAACCCCCGGCGGCCACGCGCCGCGGCGCGGCGAAAGGCTTCTCGGCACCGCTCGAGGCCGGTGCGCGACCGGCCTCCTCGGCGATGCGGTAACGGGCCATGGCCCGGTCGAGATCCTGGACGAGGCCGGCCATGTTTCGCGCCGCACCCGTCGCCTGATCGACCAGCGTGGCATTCTGCTGGGTGAGCTCGTCCATCTGCATCACCGCGCGGTTGACCTGCTCGATGCCGGCGGACTGCTCGCGGGACGCCGCGGCGATCTCCGCCACGATGTCCGAGACCTTCTTCACCGAGGCGACGATCTCCTGCAGCGTGTGGCCCGACTGGGTGACGCGCGCCGAGCCATCCTCGACCTTGCGCACCGAGTCCTGGATCAGTCCCTTGATCTCCTTCGCGGCGGTGGCCGAGCGGCCCGCGAGGTTGCGCACCTCGCTCGCCACCACGGCGAAGCCGCGGCCCTGCTCGCCGGCGCGGGCCGCCTCGACCGCGGCGTTGAGCGCCAGCAGGTTGGTCTGAAAGGCGATTTCGTCGATGACGCCGATGATGTCGGCGATCTTCTTCGACGCGTGGTTGATGTCGGACATCGCGGCGATCGCCTGGTTGACGATCACGCCGCCCTTTTCGGCCTGATCGCGCGCGGCGAGGGCGAGCTGATTGGCCTGCGCGGCGTTGTCGGCGTTCTGCTTGACGGTGGTGGTCATCTCCTCCATCGAGGAGGCGGTTTCCTCCAGGGACGAGGCCTGCTCGCCGGTGCGCTGCGAGAGGTTCTCGTTGCCCGTGGAGATCTCCTCGGCGGCGAGCCTGACCTCGCGGGAAGTCGCGGTGATTCCCTGGACGATCGACGCGATGCTGTCGAGCAGCGAGTTGATCCCCTCGGCCATGGCGCGCAGTCCGCCGTTCTCGAGCCGTGTATCGAGCCGGCGCGTCAGATCGCCCTGGGCGGCCCTGCCGACCACATCGCGGGTCGCCGCCACGGCGAGGTCGATCTGTGCGGCGAGGCTGTCGTGCGCGGCCGTGTCCTGCGGCACCGACGCGAGCGCCGCGGCGAGCTGCGAGCGCAGCGCCGCGGCCGAGTCGCGCTCGGCGCGCAGCCTGCGGCCGAGCGTGGCGAGTTCGGTGGCGAGCCCCGCGAGCGCGCCGTGCTGCTCGCCGGCCGCCTCGAACCGGTCCTCGTTGAGCGCGCGGGCGAGTGCGCCCGCGCGCCGCAATGCGGCCTGCGTCGACCGCCCGGCGAGCACGGCGAACACGCCGCCGCCGAGCATCGCCGCCGCGGTCACGGCGAGCGCCGCCGGCGCCCCGCCGAGGGCGATGGCCGCACCGAGCGCGCACAGCGGCACGGCGAAGGCGAGCGCCAGTCGTGACGGCAGCGAAAGATCTCTCATGCCGTTCATCACAGCCCCCAAAGTCGCGATTCCAACAGGCTCAGGCCGCGTGGGCGGTGAGCGGCGTCTCCACGGCCTCGCCGGGTGACTCGGCCATGCTCCCGGCCATCGTGGTGAGGTCCCGGCCGATCAGCCGGTCGATATCGAGCAGCACCACCATGCGCTCGGCGACCGACACGAGGCCGAGGATGTAGTCGGTGGCGCTGCGCGACCCGAGCTCGGGCGCCGGCCTGACCTGCGCGGAGTCGACGTCGACGACGTCGGAGACCCCGTCGACCACCACGCCGAAATCCCGCCGTCCGGACGGCGTGACGACCGACATCACGATGATCACGGTGATCGCGGTGTATTCGGCCCGGTCCAGCTCGAAACGCATGCGCAGGTCGACGATCGGCACGATCGAGCCGCGCAGATTGAGCACCCCGAGCACGTGCGGCGGGGCCTGGGGAATCTTGGTCACCGCCGACCAGCCGCGGATTTCCTGCACGCGCAGGATGTCGACGCCGTAGGTCTCCTCGCCGAGCACGAAGGTCAGGACCTGGCCGGATTCGCCGGTTTTCTGCTGCCGATCGATCATCGTAGTGCTTGACATGGAGGACTCCTGGCTGGATCGCAGTTCAGGCCGCAACGCGCATCGATGCGACACGAATCAGGCCGGGAACATCGAGGATGAGGGCCACCGAGCCGTCGCCGAGAATGGTGGCGCCGGAGATGCCTTCGATATGCCCGTAGTTGGCTTCAAGGGACTTGATGACCACCTGCTGCTGGCCGAGCAGGTCGTCCACGAACAGGCCGACCCGTCCGCCGTCGCCTTCGGCCACCACGACCAGCCCTTCATGCAGGGCGCTGGTGCGCGGCTCGACGCCGAACAGCCTGTGCAGGCGGATGATCGGCAGGTAATCGCCCCGGAACGAGAACACCTCGCCCTGGCCGGACAGCCGGCTCACCTGCGTGGCTTTCAGCTGCAGCGATTCGACGATGGACACCAGCGGCACGATGTAGGTCTCGCTGCCGACCGCCACCGATTGGCCGTCGACGATGGCGAGCGTGAGCGGCAGAGTGATCGTGAAACGCGAGCCGCGC
>JAJYTX010000291.1:2117-4724 GCA_021792815.1 Pseudomonadota bacterium | reverse complement strand
ACGTGGCGATGCCGGGCACGGCGCACTATGCGGCATCGAAGAGCGGCCTGAACGGGCTGATCCGTACCGCCGCACTGGAGTTCGCGCGTCAGGGTATTACGGTGAATGGTGTCGAGCCGGGTTACATTCTGACGCCGGCCATGCAGGCGCTTGGGGGGGCGGAGGCAATCGCTGAGATGGCCAGGCAGATCCCGCTCGGCAAGCTGGGCAAGCCGGCCGACATCGCCAATACGATGCTGTTCCTGGCATCGGATGCGGCTGCGTATATCACTGGTCAGACGATCGTGGTGGACGGCGGCTCGACCTTGCCGGAAAGCCCGGTCGTGCTCGAGAGCTACTACAACGCCCCGGTTACCGGAGGAGCGTAGCCGGCGGGGCGCTGCTGCGGTGCGCCAGCTGCCGCAGAACGACGACGTGACGCGGACGTTCCGGGTATTTCTTGCCGATACGCGTCTCCACGGTGTGCGCGCCGTTACACGTTCGTTGAGCGGCGGCGGATTCACCGCCAGGATCACGGACATCGCAGCCGTCGCGGTCGCAGCGGCGGCGGGCCGCCCGAATCCGACGGGCGTGACTCGAGGCGACGCGGTCACGCGGAAACGTCATGCGGAACAGACGCGCTGGCCGGTCATCCCGGACCCGACAGATACTCCTCCGCCGCCGACATGGCGAGCGCGATGACCTGGGGTGCGAGCTCACGTGCCGCCTGCTCTGCGCGCCGGCTGTGGACCCAGCCGAGATAGGTGGTGCCGCGGGCAGCGAGGAATGCCGGCAAGCGGTCGAGATCCGAATCGGGTAACGCGCGGTGCGCACGGTAGCCGGCGATCACCGCATCCAGGGCGCGCGCATAGTAGCGTTCCTGACGGATGAAATAGAGCGTCGTTGCGATCTCGAACATGTGCCAGCCGAAGCCCGCGTCATCGAAGTCGATGACGCTGAGCCGGTTGCCGTTGACGAGGACGTTCTCCGGCACGAGATCGGCGTGTATCAGACCGAAGCGATCGCGGCCGACACCAAATTCTTCGAGATCCTTTTTCAGGCGGGCCCGGACGGATTCCATCAGCGTCCGCTGCGACGCCGACAGTGACTCCAGCTGCCAGAACGGGCCCCAGAACGGGCGGCTGCCGACCAGTCCGCCCAGATCCCAGGCATGCCGTACGAAGCCGCTGGGCCGGGGCCAGTCCGCCGCCTGATTGTGGATCCGTGCGGCCACTTCGCCGATGGCCCGATACGCGGCTTCCACCGAGCCGGCTTCAGCCGAGATGCCCTGCTCGATGGAGCCGAGGTGCACGCCGTCGAGCCACTCGAGCACGTCCACCTGGCGCGTACCCGGGATGTTCGCAGGCTCGAGCTCCTCGAAGTTGCGTCCCGCCCGCGAACGGAGCGGCCGAGGTACGCTGATTCCGGCGCGCCGCAGCGCCTCCATCCACTCGAATTCGGAGCGCAGCGCTTCGTTGGAGTGATACCCGCGCCGGTGAATCCGCAGCACCGCCCGCCTGCCGTCGCGGCTGACGACGCCGTATACGGCATTCTCGCGCACCTTGATCGGCTCAAGGGACTCGACCTCGAGGTCCCAGAGGGCGATGGCCCGGCGGGCCAGATCATGCAGACGCGGGTCATGCGTTTCCGCAGCGGCGTTGGACGACGGCACGTTAACTCTCCCGACTCCGGTTGATGACACGTCGGAGGTCACAGTGCTCGCCGTCCGCAGGATTGGTGACGGTCGGCAGTGGCAAGGTCCGCGCCGCCTCCGACGCTGAGCTGATGATACTCGCCGTTCATTTGTGCGTTGCCCGCTTGCGGCATCTGGCCGTGGCGGGAATCGCAGGCGCCCGCGAGTCCTCGAGTGACGGGACGGTGTGACGGATGTCCTCGTTGCGGATGGACTTGACGAGACTCACCAGGCCCTGGACGGCAATGTTCTCGATGGCGGGCAGGGAGTCGGACCAGGGCTTCCGATAGCCGACGAACATCGTCAGACCTTCCTGAGCGGACGACACGAACAGCGCCAGCAGCTTCAGCTCGTGTTTGCCGAGACGGGGGTTCAATTCGGCGATGACGTGCTCAAATGCAGTCCGCTGGCGCGCGTAAATGTCTTCCACGAGAGCCGAGGCGAACGGATCGCGATTGGCCATCACCCACAGTTCGGGAAAGAATTTGCTGGTCTTTTCCGTCTGTAGATCGCGGAGGTTCAGGCGGATCAGGCGCTCGAGCCGCTCTTCGGGCGAATAGCGCACATCGTGCACCAGCGTGCCGAAGATCTCATAGTACGGTGCGACCGCCGAATCCAGCAGGTCGCGGATCAGCGCGCTGCGGCTCTCGTAGTAGTAGCTGACCGCCCCGACGCGGATCCCGCAGCGGCGGGCAATTTCACGCAGTGTCACCGCCGCGTGGCCTTCCTGGACCAGGATGTCCAGTGCCGTCGACAGGATCTGGGTGATCCGTGCCTTCCCCGGGGCGTAGACGCCCGTACGTTCGCGTATCTTTAGTTTTGGAATGTCGATCATCGGGTGATGATAGTGCCTGCTCCATCGTTCGGGTCCCCGACCCGGTGCGATTCCGGGCATAATCCGCTGCGGTTCGATGTGCAACCCTTCGGTGCACGCC
>JAJYTX010000291.1:0-2017 GCA_021792815.1 Pseudomonadota bacterium | reverse complement strand
GCGGCCCGGGAACTGCTGCAACACGCCTTCCTGCGAAAGGAACAGGTCATGACAGACGTCGATTCACTTCTCCAGCGCCGCTATCGCGTGCTCGGCTCGCGGTCGCCGCTTTTCTATGACCGGCCACTGCATCTGGTCCGTGGCGAGGGGGTATGGGTTTACGATGCGGATGGCCGGCGGTATCTCGACGCGTACAACAATGTGCCGCACGTCGGGCACTGCCATCCGCGCGTGGTCGCCGCGCTGTGCCGGCAGGCGGCGGCCCTGAATACCCACACGCGCTATCTGGACGAGCACATCGTCGCCTATGCGGAGCGGCTGCTGGGCCATTTCGACTCGAGCCTCTCACGGGTGATGTTCTGCTGCACGGGCAGTGAGGCGAACGAGCTGGCGCTCAGGATCGCCCGGGAGTGCAGCGGCGGCATGGGCATCATCGCCACGGCGCACGCCTACCACGGCAATACCGCTGCGGTGTGGCAGGTGAGCTCGCTGTTCACCCCAGAGATCAAGCGTGGTCCGAATGTGCGCGTGGTGCCGGTCATGGATCCTTATCGCGACCGCCAGGGCGCGAGCGACGAGCAGCTGGCCAGCCGTTACGCCGAGGATGTGCGCCGTGCCATAGAGTCGTTCAGCAGCGCCGGGGTGAGATTCGCCGGGCTGATCTTCTGCACCTGCTTCTCGAGCGAAGGGTTGCCGACGGTGCCGCCGGGGTTCATGCCCCGGGCGCTCGAGCACGTTCGCGACGCCGGAGGACTGTTCATCGCCGATGAAGTGCAGGCCGGATTCGGCCGCCTGGGCACCCACATGTGGGGTCACCAGAAGCTCGGGGTGGTGCCGGACCTCGTGACGCTCGGCAAGCCGATGGGGAACGGTCATCCGCTCGCCGCGGTCGTCACCCGGCCGGAGCTCGCTGACCGGTTCACGCGCGAGAACATGTATTTCAACACCTTCGGTGGAAATCCGGTCTCGGCCGAAGTCGGGATGGCGGTGCTACAGGTGCTCGAGGACGAGGGGCTGATGGCGCATGCGCGCCGGGTGGGTGACTACACGCGCCAGCGCCTGGGTCGGCTCATGGAACGGCATGCGCTCATCGGGGACGTGCGCGGCTCCGGACTGTTCTTTGCGGTCGAACTCGTCGGCGACCAGGCGAGCAGAATGCCGGCGTCGGAGCAGGCCGGGCGGCTGGTCAACCGGATGCGCGACCAGGGCGTGCTGATCAGCCGCATCGGCCCTCACGACAACGTGCTCAAGATCCGCCCGCCCATGGTCTTCGACCTGGAGCATGCCGACCTGCTGGTCGACACGCTGGATCGGGTGCTGGGCGGGCTCTGACGGTGTGCGGGGGGGGGCTGCGTACGATGCCCAGGAACCGATCTGCAGGAGCGGATGTCGAAATGATTTTGGGTGCCTGCCGGCGCAACGGGCGGTCTCGGCCCGCAGCCGGCGCGCTGTCGTCAGTGTGCTGAAACGGCAGAATTGACCGGCGCGGCCGCCTCGCTCGGGGGGCGGCCCCGGGCGGCGTTCGCAATGAGTCAGCCTGCGGAGAGACCTATGAAACCGGATGTTCGTCCCTCTGCGACGCACGCCGCCGTGTGGCGCGTTCTGATGGGTGTTTTCGGTGCCGTCTGGTTGCTGAATGCGGCATTTCAGGCCGAAGCGTGGCTGATCGCGCCCGCTGCCCGGGCCAATTTTCTCCACGCGCTCGCCAAGCCCATCCCGCATGTTCCGCATGCCGTCCGGCCGCTGCTTCTCGCGGTGCTGCACGGCGTGAAGGCTCTCGGCCCGGCGCTTGTCGCGGCCTGCATGGTGGCGATTGCGGTCCTGATCGGGCTCGCGCTGCTGACGCGCACCAAGCTCGCATTCGTGTGCCGCTTCGGTATCGTCTACAGTCTCGTGTGCTGGATCGTTCTGAACGGCTTTGGATTTCCGTATTCCAATGGCCAGACGGATCCCGGGGTCTTCGTGGCCTACGCGATCGCCTTTCTCTTCGTCCTGGCCGCGCACGGGCAATCCCGGG
>JAJYTX010000290.1 GCA_021792815.1 Pseudomonadota bacterium | reverse complement strand
TCGCGGCCTCGCGCCAGCGGCATCATCGCCGTCGATCTGCATGACAACGACCGGCTGGTGGGCGTGGCGCTCACCGACGGCGCGCGCGAGGTGGTCCTCGTCTCGAGCGGTGGCAAGGCCATCCGCTTTCACGAGGAAGAGGTGCGCGCGATGGGCCGCGATGCCAGCGGGGTGCGCGGCATCCGCCTCGGGGAAGACCAGGAGGTGATCGCGCTGATCGTGGTGGCCGAGGGAGAGGTTCTCACGGCGTCCGCGGCCGGCTACGGCAAACGCACGCCCGTCGAGGACTTTCCTCGCCAGGGCCGCGGCGGCCAGGGTGTCATCGCCCTGCAGACGAGCGAGCGCAACGGCGCCACCGTGGCGGCGCTGCAGGTGTTGCCGGGGCAGGAAATCATGCTGATCAGCTCGAACGGTACCCTGGTGCGCACACCGGTCGACGAGATCCCGGTGCTCGGTCGCAACACCCAGGGGGTGCGCCTGATACGGCTCGACGAAGGGGAACGGCTGGTCGGGATCGAGCGCCTCGAGAGCCTGGAGAGCCCGGATAGCCTGGAGCAGGCTCCAATCGACGCATCCGCCGACAGCGCCGAGGCGCCGCCGCCGGGCGGCGACTCCTGAGTCCTGTCCGCCGCGCACGCGGCGCCGGCATGGCCCGCGGCGGATGTCCGTGAGCGGCTCCGGGGACAGCCCCGGGGCATACCGGTCTGCAGCCGGATCTCCCGCTCGTCCGGTCTCTCGGGGGGGAGGCGGCGGCTAAAAGTTCTGAAGCCGGCCGGGCTGCTTGATACTATCCGGTGTTCCCCGATTCCCGAAGTGAGGCGGCCTCCCTGGTGCGCGTCTTCAATTTCTCCGCCGGACCCGCGGTGCTGCCGCTGGAAGTGCTCGAGCAGGCCCAGGATGAGCTCACGGACTGGCAGGGCAGCGGCATGTCGGTGATGGAGGTCAGCCACCGCGGCAAGGCCTTCGTCTCACTTGCCGAGCGTTCCGAGGAGCGCCTGCGCGCTTTGCTCGCCATTCCCGCCGGCTACAAGGTGCTGTTCCTGCAGGGCGGGGCGATGGCGCAGTTCGCCGCCGTCCCGATGAATCTCGCCCCCGAGGGCGCCGCGGCCGATTACCTCGATACCGGTACCTGGTCGCGCAAAGCGATACAGGAGGCCGCAAGGCTCGGCGTGGCGGTCAACGTGGCGGCCGACGAGCGCGCCTCGCGCTACACCACCGTGCCGAGCCAGGATGCGCTGCGCCTCACGCCAGGGGCCGCTTACGTGCATTACACGTCGAACGAGACGATCGGTGGCGTGGAATTTCCGTACGTGCCCGAGACCGGCGGGGTCCCGCTGGTGGCCGACATGTCCTCGAACATTCTGTCGCGCCCGATCGCGGTGGGGCGCTACGGGCTGATCTATGCCGGTGCGCAGAAGAATATCGGTCCGGCAGGGCTGACCCTCGTCATCGCCCGGGAGGAGCTGCTCGGCAAGGCGCGCCCGCGGATCCCCGCCATCCTCGATTACGCGCAGCTCGCCGCCCATGGATCGATGCTCAATACCCCGCCGACCTTCGCGTGGTACATCGCGGCACTCGTGTTCGAGTGGCTCGAGCGGCAGGGCGGGCTCGCGGCGATGGAGGCGCGCAATCGCGCCAAGGCGGAACTGCTCTACGGCGCCATCGATGCCTCGGCGTTTTACCGCAACCCGGTCGCGAAGCCGTGCCGCTCACGGATGAACGTGCCGTTCACGCTCGCGCGTCCGGAGCTCGATCCGCTTTTTCTGAGCGAGGCACGCGCGCAAGGCCTGACCCAGCTCGAGGGACATCGCTCGGTGGGCGGCATGCGCGCCAGCCTGTACAACGCAATGCCGATCCAGGGCGTCGAGGCGCTGGTCGGCTTCATGAAGGAGTTCGAGCGTCGTCACGCTTAGCAGCCTCTGTTTGATCCGGCGCATGCCCGGGTCGGCGCATCACTGGACGGCTGCAAGGCGCACGGCGCAGCTCATCTCATGAATTACCGCATCCTGACGCTCGATCAGATCAGCGCCCGCGGGCTCGAGCGCCTGCCGCGCGAGCGCTACGAGGTCGCCGCCGCCGGCCTGGATCGACCGGATGCCATCCTGGTCCGCTCGGCCGACATGCATCAGCTGGACATTCCGGGGACCGTGCGCGCCGTGGTTCGCGCCGGCTCGAGCGTCAACAACATCCCGGTCGAGGCGCTCAGCCGCCGCGGCATTGCGGTGTTCAACGCTCCCGGCGCCAATGCCAACGCGGTCAAGGAGCTGGTGCTCGCCAGCCTGTTACTCGCGGCGCGCAACATCTGCCAGGCATGGGACTTCGCGCGCACCCTCGCTGGCGATGACGCCGCGATCGATGCGCGGGTGCTGAGTGGCCGGCAGGCGTTTCTCGGCTTTGAGCTCGCCGGCCGCACCCTCGGTGTGGTCGGTCTCGGGGCGGTCGGCGTCGAGGTGGCCAACGCCGCCGAGGCTCTCGGCATGCGGGTGCTCGGCTATGACCCGAAGATCACCGTGCAGCGCGCCTGGCAGCTGACCTCGAGCGTCGAGCAGGCGCTGTCGCTCGATGACCTGTTCGCGCGCGCGAATTTCGTCACGGTGCATGTGCCGCTCAATGATCAGACCCGCGGTCTGGTCAACGAGTACCGCGTGAAGCTGATGCAGAAATGCGGCGTGCTGCTCAATTTCTCGCGACCCGGAATCGTCGAAGACCGGCCGGTGCTGGCCGCGCTCGACGCCGGGCGGCTGCACGCCTATGTGAGCGATTTTCCGAGCAGCCTGCTGCGGGGCCACCCGCGGGTCATCACGCTGCCGCACCTCGGCGCCTCGACCGCCGAGGCTGCGGACAACTGCGCGATCCTGGCCGCGGATCAGCTGCGCGACTTCCTGGAAAACGGCAACATCCGCAACAGCGTCAACTACCCCGAGACGCTGCTGCCCCGGCTGCCCGGGGCCGCGCGCCTGGCGATCACCCAGCGCAGCATGCCGAACGGGGTCGGACGAATCTGCACCTGTCTCGCCGATGCGGGAGTGCATATCGAGAACCTGCTCAACAAGTCGCGGGGCGAGTACGCTTTCACCCTGATCGACCTCGGTGGGCCGGCCGCGGACGGACTGACCGAGAATCTGCGCCGCATCGACGGTATCCTGTCGGCACATTTGATCTGACACCCATGAAGAAACCAAAAGCTCCCTCGCGCACAGTGCGCGCGCGCCCCGGCGCCACCGCCCCGGGCGAGACTCTGGCGGCCGCGCGGCGCCAGATCGATGCGGTCGATGAGAAGATCCAGCAGCTGCTCAACGCGCGGGCGCGCCTCGCGCAGCAGGTCGGCATCTCCAAGAGCCGCGACGGCAAGACGGTGGATTTCTATCGCCCGGAGCGCGAGGCGCAGGTGCTGCGCAGGGTCCGGGAGCGCAACCGTGGGCCGCTGCGCGATGAGGAAGTGCTGCGGCTGTTTCGCGAGATCATGTCGGCGTGCCTCGCACAGCAGGAGCCGCTCAAGGTCGCCTATCTCGGACCGGAAGCGACTTTCAGCCAGACCGCGGTGCTGACCCATTTCGGTCACTCGGTGCGTTCGCTGCCGCTCGGCTCGATCGACGAGGTCTTCCACGAAGTGGAGTCCGCGGCGGCCGACTTCGGCGTGGTGCCGATCGAGAATTCCACCGAGGGCACGGTCAATCATACCCTCGATCGCTTTCTCACCTCGCCACTGAAGATCTGCGGCGAGGTGGAACTGCGCGTACATCATCATCTGATGGGCAACATGAACGCCCTGGGGCGCGTCGTGCGCGTCTGCTCTCATCCGCAGTCGCTGGCCCAATGCCGCAACTGGCTGCAGGAGCACCTGCCGGAGGTCGAGCAGCTTGCCGCTTCGAGCAACGGCGAGGCCGCGCGTCGCGCCCGCGACGAGCGTGGCACCGCCGCCATCGCCGGGGAGACGGCCGCCGAGGTGTACGGCCTGAAGGTGCTCGCCGCGCAGATCGAGGACCGGGCGGACAACACGACGCGCTTCCTGGTGCTCGGCCGCAAACTGCTCGCCCCGAGCGGCCAGGACCGCACCACGCTGCTCGTCTCGGTGGGACACACGGACTCTCCGGGCACGCTGTACCGGCTGCTCGAGCCGCTGGCGCGTCACCGGGTCAGCATGACCCGCATCGAGTCCCGTCCGTCGCATCGGCGCAAGTGGGACTATGTATTCTTCATCGACATCGACGGCCACGCGGACGAGCCGCACGTGGCGCGGGCGCTCGCCTCGCTGAAACAGCGTGCTTCGCTGTTCCGGCTGCTCGGCTCGTATCCGCGGGCGCTGCTCTGAGGTGACGGTCAGAACGATGGGCGGAACAGGGGAGCATTACCGGGTGGCACCCGGCGGCGATCTGGCCGGGGAATTCACGCTGCCCGGCGACAAGTCGATTTCGCACCGGGCGCTGATGCTCGGGGCGATCGCCGAGGGCGAGACCGAGATCAGCGGGTTTCTCGCGGGAGAGGACTGTCTCTCGACGCTGCGTGCGCTGAGCGCGCTCGGCGTGCCCATCGAGCGCCCCGGCGCCGAGCACGTGCGGGTGCACGGGGTGGGCCTCGATGGATTGCGGGCGGCCGGTTCGCCCCTCGACATGGGTAACGCCGGCACGGCCATGCGCCTGTTCATGGGCCTGCTCGCCTCCTGCCCGTTCGATTCGGTGTTGATCGGTGATGAGTCGCTGATGCGCCGGCCGATGGAGCGGGTGGCG
>JAJYTX010000289.1 GCA_021792815.1 Pseudomonadota bacterium | reverse complement strand
CATGACCTTGGCGGTCTCATCGGGGCGATTCCAATAGCCGCGCATCACCTGCGGCCCGCGCACGCAGACTTCGCCGCTTTCACCGAGCGGCAGATCGTTGCCGGCTTCGTCTTTGACCGCAACGTCGGTGGAGGGGACGGGCAAGCCGACAGAACCGTTGAAATCCTGGTCCAGGGGGTTGATCGCCACCGCCGGCGACGTCTCGGTGAGTCCCCAGGCCTGGGTCAGGATATTGCCCGTGACCTCTTTCCAGCGCCGCGCCACCGAGGGCTGCACCGCCATGCCCCCGCCGAGCGTGATCCGGAGGCGGGTGAAATCCACCTTGTCGAAGCCCGGCGTGTTCAACAGAGCATTGAACAGTGTATTCACGCCGCTGAAGTACTCGAACGGATGCTTGTTCATCTCCGCCACCAGAGCCGGGAAATCCCGCGCATTGATGATCAGCACGTTCTTCCAGCCGATGTAGGCGAACAGCAGGCAGTTCGCGGTGAGCGCGAACACGTGGTACAGCGGTATCGCGGTGATCAGCACGCCGGGCTCATGCGAGAAGCGCGGGCCGAGCCAGGCCTCCGCCTGCAGGATATTGGCGCAGAGATTGCCATGGGTCAGCATGGCTCCCTTGGCGACGCCGGTGGTCCCGCCGGTATACTGCAGAAAGGCCACGTCTTCCGGAACAGTCTCGACGGGGCGCAGCGTCATCCGTCCGCCGGAGCGCACCGCATCGCGGAAGGACTGAGCGCCCGGAATGTGCCACGGCGGCACCTGCTTGCGCCGGTGGCGCACGATGTAATTGACGAGCCAGGATTTCGGTGGCGGGAGGAAATCCCCGACCGCCGTCACCAGGATCTGCTTCAGTCCGCAGCGTGGCGCCACCTGCGCCACCACATGCGCGAAGTTCTCCAGCACCACGATCGCCGCCGCACCAGAATCAGTCAGCTGGTGCTCGAGCTCGCGGGCGGTATACAGGGGATTGGTGTTGACCACGATGAGACCGGCGCGCAGGGCGCCGAACAGCGCGATCGGATACTGCAGGGTGTTGGGCAGCATGATGGCGATGCGATCGCCCTTGACGAGACCCGACGACTGCAGCCACGCCGCGAACGCGCCGGACAGGGCCTCGAGTCGTGCGAAGGTGAGAACCCTGCCGAACTGCTCGTACGCCGGCCGATCCCCGTATGCCGCACAGGCATGGCTGGGGAGCGTCGCCAGCGAGGTGAGCCGCGCCGGCTCTATTTCGGCGGGCACGCCCGGCGGATAGGACTTCAGCCAGATTCGATTCATCGGTTCTTCGCCCCCTTCGGATGAGTTCGTCCGGCGGATGATCGCCTCGGCGCAGCCTGTGCGGGTCGGCGGCCAGTCTAGCCTTCCCCATCGGGAGGTGAAATGTGCCCGGTACCTACAGCGCGCCCTGGCGGATCCCGCCGCGGCCTCGCGGCTCGATCAGGCGCTGCTCAGCCCGCGGCATTGCGCCGCGGCGCGCCGTCGCCGAGGAAATACTCGATCTTGTCGCGATAGCTGCGCGAGAGCTTCAATTCCTGACCTCCGTCAAGCGTCAGGAAGTACTCTCCGTTCATGTGCGCCCGCAGGCTCCTGACGTAGCGCAGGTTGACGATGGTGGAGCGGTGGACACGCTGGAAGAGCGCCGGATCGAGGATTTCCTCGAGCTGCTTCATGGTGCCGCGCAGGATGTGGGTGGTGCCCTCGGCATGCACACACATGTAATCGCCCGCCGCGTCGATCCACTGGATCGAGGCGACCGGCACGCGCGCCGTGTGGCGGCCCTGGCGGATGGGCAGGATCTGCGGACGGCGCGTACCGAGTGCCGTTCCGCCCTGGGCCAGCAGCGCCTCGATGTCGAGTTCCCCGGAACCGGTCATCTCGGCGACGACCGCCATCAGCTTGTCGCGCTGATCCATCGCATGGCGCGCCGCGAGGTTCTGGCGCACCCGCTCGAGCGTCAGGTCGAAGCGCTGCGCGTCAATGGGCTTGAGAAGGTAGTCGAGGGCGCTCGCCTCGAATGCCCGCAGGGCGTACTGATCGTACGCGGTCACGAAGACCACCAGGGGCAGATCGTCCTGAGGCACCCGTGTCAGCACCTCGAAGCCGGAAAACGCCGGCATCTGGATATCGAGAAATACCAGATCCGGCCGCTCCCGCTGGATCATGCGCACCGCATCCCGGCCGTTACCGCATTCTCCGACCACCTCGAAATCGGCCGCGCCGCGCAGACGCACCTCGATTCCGCGCCTCGAGAGCGCCTCGTCGTCGACGATGACGGTCTTGATCTTCATGTGCTCATGGGCCGCGGAACAGGGACACATCATGGTACCGCAATCCTCGCGGACGCGGTCGCGTCAGCCCGAGCCGGGCTCAAGGGGCCACGAGAGGATCCCCCAGGCGCTCGATCGGCATCGATCGGGCCAGGATCCGGCCCTGGGCGAAATCGCAGCCGACCCCGGTCAGCCAGCGCACGGCCGGCTGCGTATCAATGTGCTGTGCCGCGCAATGGATGCCGAGCACCTTCACCGCCTGCACGATCGCCACCACCATAGCCTGAGAGAGCTTGTCCTTCATCACCGTAGCGGTCAGCCGGGAATCAATCTTCACCAGCCGCACCGCCTTGGATCGCAGCAGCGGAACCACCGCGGAATCGAACGAAAAGCCGTCGACGACCACGAAACATCCCAGCCGCTCGCATCCGTTGATGAACCGCTCGACCTGGGCGCGGCGCTGAATGCACAGCGGCTCGGCGATTTCGAACCCGAGGGTATCGGCGGAGATGCCGCTTCTGGCGAACTGCGCGGCCAAGTGCCGCAGGAACCGGTCGTCCTCAAGCGTGGCGATGGACAGATTGAGCGTGAAGCCGGTCGGCTCCTGCGTCCAGGCAGAGCGGTGCGCCGCAAGCCAGGACAGCAGTGCCTGCACGGCGATTACATCGAGCGCGGCCGGATCGCGGTTCTGGCGGGGAGTGCCCCGGGGCATCACTTCGAACCGTCGCATCCGCCCACCGGCCCGCAATTTGACGAAGGGCAGCACCTCGAGCGGCAATGCGGCCGCGTCCGGTGTCGCCGTTGCGCCCACCGCAGGACCGGCAGGCGCGAACGCCGCGGCCCGCATCGGGTCCACCGCCGGTGCCGGTGGGGCATCGGCATTCGGGCCTGAAACGGGCGGGGTCGCGGCATGAAGACCGCAGGCCGGGAACTCCGGTTCGAGTGCCAGTTCCCTGCCTTCCAGGATATCGTCCACAGCTCTGGACGTGAGCGCCCGGTCCGCAACCGCCGGCGCGTCGGGTAATCGATCCATCGATGCCTCCGCCGATCCCGGTGACGCTGGTGACACATCGTCGGCCAGCGACAGCATCAGGCCGGTGGGATCCCTATCCTGCGTGCGCGCGTCAGCCGGCCGCAGAAGCGCGGCCAGATGCTGGATCGCGGTCCGGACAGGCGCCGTCGCCACGCGCTCGATCAGGCCCTCACCGCTCACTCTGAATTCCGCGAGGATCATGACCAGCCCGACCACAGATCCCTGCGGCGGGCGCAGCGGCAGAAAGGCCGCCGTCCGTCCGTCCTCCAGCTTCTGCTCGCACCCGCCGTGACCCTCCTCACGGTCGAAGCGCTCGAGGGCCTCGACGACCAGCGCATGCTCGTCCGGGCCCAACGCGCCTTCGCTGAGCCACAGGACGTTGCCCTGCCGGTCATAGATCGAGACCGAGTGCAGCCTCAGCGCAGGCAGGGCGGCCCGCAGGTCCCAGCCGAGCGCTTCGACGCTCAGCGGCCGGGTGCCGCCCGAGGCCGGTGCCTCGGCGGGATAAGCGGCGTGTGCGAGTGGTGGCTGCAGAGCTTTTCCCAGGAAGGAGCGCATGAGGATCTCGTGTCTCCAGAGAGTGACAGCATACTCCATGCGCCGCTGTGATTTCCCTCGCTTTCCCCACATTCCATGTGACGCCAGGCCGCAGCGCCGGACCGCCCGCGGAATTTTTCACGCCGGCTTGTCATATTCAAGACCTGAGCAGACCGATGCGTGCGTCGGGGCTCGGGTCCGGACCACCTCAGCCGGCCGCGGCCGTAATCGCCCATACGGAAAGGCATGAACCTACTGACGGGAAGGATACGTTACCACCCAGTAGGATAACGCCGGAAAACGGGTAAACTAGCCGTGGTGCATCACTCGATGGGAGTCGACCTATGTATCGCGCGCCGCTGAGAGAGCTGCGTTTCGTGCTCGAGGAACTCCTCGGTGCCGGACAGCTCGCCGCCTGCCCCGCCCTGGCCGATTATTCCGACGAGCTCGGCGCCTCCATTCTCGAGGAAGCCGGCCGGTTCGCCGAGACGGTGCTCGAGCCGCTCAACCGCGCCGGCGACCGCGAAGGGGCCCACTGGAGTCCTGAAGGCGTGCGCGCAGCCGCGGGATTCAAGGACGCCTACCGGCGATACGTCGAGGGGGGCTGGCCGCAGCTCGGGGCCGATCCGCGCTTCGGCGGCCAGCGCGTGCCACAGCCTGTGAGCAGCGCCATGCAGGAGATCATTGCTTCTGCAAACCTCGCGTTCAAGCTCTGTCCGATGCTCACCCATGGCGCCGTGCACGCCCTCGAACTCTGTGGCTCCGAAGCTCAGCAGCGGCTTTTCCTGACGAAGATGGTGCGCGGCGAGTGGACCGGCACCATGGTGCTCACCGAGCCGCAGGCAGGCTCTGACCTTTCGCAGGTGCGCACACGCGCGACGCCGGAGGCGGACCGGTA
>JAJYTX010000288.1 GCA_021792815.1 Pseudomonadota bacterium | reverse complement strand
CAGGCCGCACCGTCGCTCGTCAACGCGCTGCAGTACCTCGGCACGCCCGACGCCGAGGGCTGGCGTCCGTTTGCCCTGGCCGGGACCTACTAGCCCGATCCCCTGCGGCGCGTGCCCGGACGCCTCGCAACGCGATGCTCAATGGGCCTGCGCATCGACCGCGCGGGCGAGCGCCTGCAGCGCCGGTGCGACCGTGACCGGATAGATTCCCGCGCCACTCAGCGCCCGCAGCGTCTCGGGCAGACGCTCGAGCTCGGCGCGCGCATGCTCGCGGATCGCCTGGAGGCGCGGTGAGGGCCCGAGGCGCCGGCCGGCCCGCATGACCGGCGCGAGCAGCGGGCTGCCCGGCTGCGCATCACCCTCCACGGTCAGGGTGTCACCGGCCATCCGGCCCTGCGCATCGAATCGGCGCAGCACCTGCTTGCGGCCCGGCCAGGTGGCCTTGCCTTCGGAGCGTTTGCGCCGGGGCGTGCCGGCGTATTCCTGCAGCTTGTACACGCAGTCGAGATACGGTCGGTCCGCCGAGGTGTTCATGCGGGTGCCGACGCCGAAGCCATCGATCGGCGCACCCGCCGCGAGGAGCGCCTCGATCGCGTATTCGTCGAGGCTGCCGCTCGCGAAAATACGGACTGTGCTCAGCCCGCCGGCATCGAGTATGGCGCGCACGCGGCGGGCGTGCGCGCCGAGATCGCCGCTGTCGATGCGCACCGCCTGCACCGCGATGCCCTCGGCGGCCAGGCGGGCCGCGAGCGGCACCACGGCGCGAGCGGCGGCTTCCGTGTCGTAGGTATCGATCAACAGCGTGTTGGCCTGCGGGTGGGAGCGCGCGAAGTGTTCGAACGCGAGCGTTTCCTCGGCATGGGTCTCGATGAACGAATGCGCCATGGTGCCGAAGATCGGCAGGTCCCAGCGCATGCCCGCCAGCACGTTGGAGCTGCCATCGAAGCCGGCCAGATAGCTGGCACGCGCCGAGAGCAGGCCAGCCTCGGCGCCGTGCGCCCGGCGCAGTCCGAAGTCGACCAGCAACCGATCGGGCGCGGCGAGACGAACCCGGGCCGCCTTCGCGGCCACCAGAGTCTGGAACTGCAGCAGGTTGATGATCCGCGTCTCGATCAGCTGCGCCTCGCGCAGCGGCGCCACCACCCTGAGGATGGGCTCATCGGCGAAGAACACCGTGCCTTCGGGCATCGCGGCCACCTCGCCGCTGAAGCGCAGGTCCGCCAGCGAGGCGACGAAGCGCGGATGAAACCGGCCGCAGCGCTCCAGCCAGGCGAGCTCCGGCTCGCTGAAGCGCAGCGACTCGAGGTAATCGAGCACCTGCTCGAGGCCGGCGGCCAGCAGGAAGCTGCGCCCCTGAGGCAGCCTGCGCACGAAGAACTCGAACACCGCGGTGTCGTTCATCCCCTGGTCGAAATAGGCCTGGAGCATGGTCAGCTGGTACAGGTCGGTCAGCAGCGCGCCGGCGTCCGTCATGGTCAGTCCTCGCAGAGGCGGGCGCCGGCCGCGCTCATGGCGGCGAGGGCGCGGGCACCGTCGCCGGGATGCACCTCGACCGGCCGGATGGCGCGCTGCAGCACGATGACGTCGTAGCCGAGTCGGCGCGCGTCGAGCACGGTGTTGAGCACGCAGTAATCGGTCGCGAGGCCGCCGACAAACAACCGGCGCACCCCGGCCGCCTGCAGGTGCGCCTGCAGCTCAGTGTCCTCGAATCCCGAGTAGGCATCGGCGTCGGGATGCGTACCTTTGCCGATTTCCATCAGCGGGGTGTCGGCCGGCAGGCGCAGACCGGAGGCAAACTGCGCACCGCGGCTGCCGGCGATGCAGTGCGCCGGCCAGGGCCCGCCCCGGGCGGCGAACGAGCGGTGATCAGGCGGATGCCAGTCGCGCGTGGCGAACACCGGCAGATTCGCCCGGGAGAACCGCGACAGCCAGCGATTGAGCGGCTCGATGACCTCATCGCCCTGCGGCACGGCGAGGCTGCCCCCGGGCAGAAAGTCGTTCTGCACGTCGATCACCAGCAGCGCATCGCCTCTGTGCAGGGCGATGGGCTCACTCGAGGCGCTCATCACGGCTCGACCTCCCGGAACACCCCCAACAGCGGGAAATACAACCCAGCGCGCACCGGCTCGGACCCGAAGCCCCGCGCGAGCGCGGCATATGTGCGCAGCTGCGGTCGGTAGCGCTGCGCCTCGCGCTCGATGAACTCCTCGAGCCGGCCTCCCTCGTGCGGACTCGTCTTGAAGTCGATCACCCAGCGATCACCGTGCTCATCCACGAAGCACCGGTCGATGACCACGCGGGCGAGCCGCCCGTCGCACAGCCCGGTGAGCGCCCATTCGCTGTGCGCCTCGCGATGCACCCGCGAAAGAATCCAGCGCCCGCGCTCGTCGGCGACGCTGCGGGTCAACGCCTCGAGCACGCGCGCGAGGGCCTGCGAGAGCTGCGCCTCGAGAACGCCGTGACGGCGCAGTTGATCGCGATAGATCGGCGCCTGCGCCTCGATCGCCTGCGGCGCCGGCAGCTCGGGCGACTCGGCAAAGCCCTGTAGCGCCGCGTGCACCACCGTACCGACGTGCCGCGCCGTCTCCTGCACCCAGCTGAACTGCGGCGTCTCGAGCGAGCGCTCCCCGATGGGCAGGCGCTCGAGCGCGGGGGCCGAGGGCAGCTCAGGGGGGTGCCACGGCTCGAGCAGCCTGCGCAGCCCCGCGGCCGGCACTTCGCGCGGCGGCGGCGGATCGCTCCGGGCCGGCAGCGAGGCGAGGAACTCCTCGGCAAGCGCCGGCCACAGCGTATCGAGCAGCGTACCTCTGCCCGGGCGGTACGCGCCATCGGCTCTCGCCTCGAGCATCCCGTACAGGTGCAGCGAGCGCCTGGCGCGCGTCACCGCCACGTACAGCAGCCGGACCTGCTCGTTCGCGGCTCTGCGCGCCTGCAGACGCTTGAGGTAGGGCCCGATCTGCCCGGGGGCTTCCTCGCCGATGGCCGGCGCCGGCGCGAGCAGTAGATCGCTGTGTTCACCGTCCTCGCGCGGCAGATCGAGCCAGCGCAGCAGCGGTTCGGCGCCGCGATGGAGCCGGCGGTCGAGCCCCGGGATCAGCACGTGGTCGAACTCGAGTCCCTTGGCATGATGGATGGTGAGGACCTGCACGGGGTGGGCGCCGCGGGCCTGCGGCCGGGCAAACAACCCCTCCAGCACCGATTCCAGCGCCGCCGCGCCCTGCCACTCGCCCGCCTCGGCGCGCTCGCTGAGCGCATCGAGGAAGGCGCGCGCATGGGGCAGATCTTCCACCGGATAGGCATCGGCGGCGCCGAGGGCGAGCCACGTACGCTCGATCCAGTCGGCCACCGGCCAGCGCGCGCGCTGCTCGAGGCCTGCGCCGAGCACGGCCCGCACCCGCTCGAGTCTGGCCCGCTCCGGCGCCGGACACTGCGCGAGCCGCGCCGGATCCTGCAGCGCCTCCCACACCAGCAGGGCGTCGTTGCGCCGCGAGAGCGGTGTCAGGCTCGCCAGGGAAACCCCGCACCACGGCGCACGCAGCACCGCCAGCCACGCCGTGCGATCTCCGAGGTGACACAGCGCCCGCGTCAGGGCCACCAGGTCCCGCACCACCGGCACGGCGCGCAGCGGCACCAGGTCGAGCCCGATCACATCCACCGCGCGCTCGTGCAGCGCGGCCATGATGCGCGCGGCATGGCTTCGGGCGGCCACGAGTACCGCGATCGCCGCGGTGGGATCGCGCGCCTTGAGCGCCAGGATGCGTTCGGTGACGGCGCGCGTCTCGGCGCCGCGGTCCGTCCCGGCAAACAGCCGCAGTTCCGGTACGGCGTCTTCGGCGGTGCCGGCACGCGCCGCGACGCTCGGCGTGAAGCGGACCGCGCTCTCGCGCAGCGCGTCGGCCTGCGGAAACAGGCGCGCAAACCGCGCATTGACCCAGTCGATGAGCGGCCGGACCGAGCGGAAATTACGCCTCAGGTGCAGCGGCCGCAGCCGGATCGCGCCGACGCCGCGATCGCGCACCCTCAGGAAGCAGCCGACCTCGGCCTCGCGAAACATGTAGATCGACTGCATCGGGTCGCCGACCACGAACAGGGTGCGCCCATCGCCCTCCTCCCAGGCGGCGGTCAACGCGCCGAGCAGCTGCGTCTGCGCCGCCGAGGTGTCCTGGAATTCATCGACGAGGATGTGACGCAGCCTCATGCCGGCCCGCAGCGCCAGATCCGTCGGCTGGCCGTCCTCGGTGAGCGCCGCGCGCGCCGCTCCGCCGATGCAGGTGTGATCGACCTCGCCGTCGAGCGCGAACCGGACCTCGAGTTGCGCCGCGGCATAGCGCAGCACGCGCGAGAGCGCCTCGAGCGCCGCGGCATCCGCCTCGCTCAACCCGGGCGGCGGCAGCGCGGCGACTTCCAGCAGCCTCTCGCGCGCCCCGGGCAGGGCGCTCAGCGCGCCGATGCACTCGCGCAGCGCGCTCTTGCCGGCGGGCGTCCCGAACGCCTCGCCGAGACGCCGATCGATCCTCTGGCGCCACTCGCCCTGCTCGGTGAGCACCAGCCGGACCAGCATTTTCCAGGCCGGGAGCGACGCCGCGGCAGCCTCCAGCGGCCCGACGCCGGGCAGCTGCGCCGCCTGCGCGCGCACGCCGCTGTCGAGATGCGCGCACGTGTGCGCGAGGTGTTCGTCCACGAGGTGCGCGAGGCTCTGCGCGACGCGCCGGCTCAGGCTCTGTGGCGCGTGTCCGAGCAGATGCGGCAGCCAGTGG
>JAJYTX010000287.1 GCA_021792815.1 Pseudomonadota bacterium | reverse complement strand
ACGGTGCGCCAGTTCATGACCGGCGGCGCCGAAGGGCCGGTGCGCTTTCATTATCCGGCCGCCGACTACGCGGCCGAGCTGCTCGGAGGGCAGGCATGAGCAACCGTTCCCGGGAAGGGGTGCTGGAGGGGGTGCGCAAGGCCGGCGTGACCGCGTTGTTCTTCGCGCGGCTGCTGGGCGCGTGCGTGCCGGCGCTCTCGAGACCGCGGCTCGTGATCGCGCAGATTTACAACGCCGGTGCCCGCTCGCTGATCATCATCATGCTCTCGGGCCTGTTCACCGGCATGGTGCTCGGGCTGCAGGGCTACGACCTGCTGCATCGGTTCGGCTCGGAAGCCGCCCTCGGCACGGCGGTGGCGCTCTCGCTGCTGAAAGAGCTGGGTCCGGTGCTCACGGCCCTGCTGTTTGCCGGTCGGGCCGGCACCGCGCTCACCTCGGAGATCGGCCTGATGCGCGCCACGGATCAGCTCACCGCCATGGAGGTCATGGCGGTCGATCCGCTGCGCTACGTTGCCGCGCCGCGTTTCCTCGGCGGGCTCATCGCCATGCCGCTGCTCACGGCGATCTTCATCGTCATCGGGCTGTTCGGGGCGCAGCTGGTCGGCGTGCAGATGATGGGGGTCGATCGCGGGATCTTCTGGTCCCAGATGCAGAGCGCCATTGCCCTGAAGGACGTCACCGAGGGGGTCGTCAAGAGCCTGGTGTTTGGTGCGGTGCTGAGCCTGATCGCGGTCAACGAGGGCTATCACGCCGAGCCCACCGCCGAGGGCGTCGGCAGGGCCACCACGCGCACCGTGGTCGCCTCATCGGTGCTGACGCTGTTGCTCGATTACGTGTTGACCGCCGCATTTCTCTAAGAGCTCATTCTGGTAAGAGGACAAGCCGCCCATGCGCGCCAATCGCTCCCTCGAGATCGGAACAGGCCTGTTCGTGCTGCTGGGCCTGGCCGCACTCCTGTTTCTCACCACCCAGCTGCCCTCGAGCGGCTTCAAGTTCGGCTTCGACAAGGTGCCGGGCTACCAGGTGACCGCGGAATTCGACAACATCGGTCAGCTCAAGGTCGGCGCGCCGGTGAGGATGGCCGGAGTGCGGATCGGCGACGTCACCCGGGTCGGGTTCGACACCCAGACCGACCGCGCCGAGGTCTGGCTGCGCATCTACCAGCGTTTTAACCAGATTCCCGAGGACAGCTTCGCCAGCATCGACACCGAGGGGCTGCTCGGCGGACAGTACATCAGCATCAGCCCGGGCGGCCTCGATACCTATCTCAAGGCCGGCAGCCGCATCCAGGAAACCCAGTCGGCGCTCGTGCTCGAGAACCTGATCAACAAGTTCTTCGCCAATTATGCCAACAAGAGCAGCTCCGGCAGCCAGAGCGGCTCGAAGGAGCCCAAGAAATGAGACCGACGATCGCAATCGCCGCCGTGGCGCTCGGTGCCGTTCTGACGCAGATCCCGGCGCCGGCCGCGGCCGCACAGCAGGCGGCAGCCCCGGCGTCGCAGGCGGCGCCCGCCTGGCAACAGCCCTCGCAGGTCATCGAGACCACCATGCAGCAGTTGCTGAGCGCGCTCAACGGCCATCGGCAGGAGTACCGCAAAGACCCGGCCAAGGTGGGCCAGCTGGTCGACAAGTACCTGTTGCCGCACGTGGACACGCAGCTGGCGGCGCGGCTGGTGCTCGGCCGGTACTGGCGCACGGCGACCCCGGAGCAGCGCCAGCGTTTCGTCGACGCGTTCTATCATTCCATGATGGTCAACTACGGCAGCGCGCTCGTGGATTTCCGCAGCAACATGATGAAGGTCTTTCCGACCCACCTGCCCCGCGGCACCGATTTCGCCACGGTGCGCTCCCAGGTGACCCGCGAGAATGGCAGCCGGGTCTCCGTGGAATACCTCATGCACATGACGCCGAAGGGCTGGCAGGCGTTCGACGTGCATATCGATGGGATCAGCTACGTCAAGAGCTATCGCGACGACTTCGGCGCACAGATCCGGCAGCAGGGACTGGATGCCGTGATCAAGCGTCTGCAGAGTGGTGCCAGACCGGCCGCGCTGGCTCACGCTGGCGGCGCCTCATGATGCAGGGGGCATCCGCGCGTACCGTGGCCGCCGGCAAGGCATCGTTCGAGATTGCCGGGTCAGCGCCCGGCCGGCTGGTCGCGCGTGGTGCGCTCACTTTCGAGACGGCCCGGCGTGCCCGGGCGCTCGGCCGGATCGCGCTGCGCGATGCCGGTCCGAAGCTCGCGATGGATTGCGCGGCGATCTCGCAATCCGACAGCGCGGGGCTTGCGGTGCTGCTCGATTGGCTGGCCGACGCCCGGCGTTCGGGTCGCTCGCTGCGCTACGAGCAGCTTCCCGCGGGACTGCTCGGGCTGGCGCGCATCAGCGCCGTGGATGAGTTGCTGCTGAAAGGCGTCTGAGGCCCCGCTCAATTGCCGCTCGACTGCTCGAGCTCCTGGAGCTCCTGCTCGGCGCTCTTGTGCTTCCTGCTGCCCTCGACCATGAACCTGCGCCTCGACAGGTACACGTCGCGCGCGAATGCGTAATGATCGTAAGCCTGTTGGTCGAGCTTCAGATCCGGCAGCATTTCGGTCGCCGTATTTACCGTCTCGACCCCCGCGGTCGAATAAGTCGCCGCCGTGTTATTGACGTAATACAGCGGCGAGGTGAACACTGCGGGCACCAGGCCGATCGCGTCGCGCAGATCCGAGGGTCCGAGGATGGGCAGCACCAGGTACGGTCCGGTGGGGATGCCCCACTTGCCGAAGGTCTGGCCGAAGTCCCGGTCGTCGCGCGCCAGGCCCATGCCCGTGGCCGGATCCATCAGCCCGCCGATGCCGAACGTGGTGTCGACCAGCAGTCTCGCCGTGTCGCGCCCGAAGGCCGACAGCTGACCCTGCAGCAGGTCGTTGACGATCACGGTCGGGTACTCCAGGTTATCGAAGAAGTTCGCGATTCCCCGCCGGATCGGGGAGGGAGTGATGCGCACGTACGTTTTGGCCACCGGTTCGGCGACATGCCTGTAGAACTGGTAGTCGAAGCTGAACGTCGCGCGGTTCATCCGCTGCCAGGGATCGGCCGGGTTGCGCTCGGCGCGCGGCACGGCCGCGCAGCCCATCAACGCGGTGCAGCCCAGGGCGAGCGCGGCGAGCGACAATCTGTTGCAAATGCGTGGCATGGCCGGTCCGTGCACGGAATAAGGTTGCACATTGTAGCAGCGCAGGCCGGGGGCTTAGGAAGCCCGCAGGTCGCCGGATGCGGTTGCGGCGCCGGTCATCGTCCGCAGGGGCTTGCAGGGCGAAAGCCGCTGCGCGGCGGCAGGAACCGCAGGCGACCGGTGTGCCTGCGCCGAGGCCGCGCGCCCGGCCCGGGATCAGTGGCCGCGGCGCGGCCCCATGTTCGCCAGGTAGTTCCTCACCTGCTTCTCCCGCGCCGCGATGCGCTTGCGCTGCACCGGGTTCAGTCCCGGCATGCTGAGTGCGATCTGATATTGCTTCACGGCGAGCGGCAGATTGCCCAGCGAGAGCTGGTATTCGCCCATGTAATAGTAGGCGTCCGCAAGATCGCCGGCCGCGCTGGCGGCGCGGGCGGTCAGTTGGATCTGACCCGGTGTCGGTTGCACCAGATTGAACAGGTCGAGCAACATCGCGTGGGCCTGCGCGTTCTTGCCATCATCCATGAGCGTCTGGGCGTAGCGCACCGTGACCGGCACATTGAGCGGAAACAGTCGCTTGGCCTGCGCGAAGGTGGCGAGCGCCTGCGGCATCTCGCCCGCCTGCGCCTGCGCCTGACCGAGCGCGGCGTAGAGCAGGTGCAGGTCCGGGTGCTGGTGCTCCAGCTTGCTCAGGATCTTCACCGCCCGCAGAGCCTGGCGGTCGCGCATCAACGCGAGCGCATCGCCGTACAGCGTGCCCAGGCTGTGATCTCCGTGCGCGATCTTGTTGGCGAAATACCGCTGCACGTCCTCGTCCGCCGGTGCCGTCAGCACCCGGATGCGGGCCTTGATGAGGTAGTAGTCGGGCGAGCTGGTGTCGGGAGCGGGTGGGAACTGCGCAGCACGGGCCCGGGCCTCGGCGATGCGGTTGGTGGTGATCGGGTGACCGATGAGCACGGCCGGAACCCAGGCATCCTGCACGCCCTGCATGTCCATGAGCCGGTCGAACACGTCGGCCATGGCCTCCGGATCGAATCCCGCGGCGGTGAGGTACTCGATGCCGACGCGGTCGGCTTCCTCCTCGACGCTGCGGCTGTAGTCGATCTGCTCCTGCGCGGCCAGCCCCTGCGAGGCGATGACGCCGCCCTCGATCGCCTGGCCGCCGCCGCCGCCGACCGCGCCGAGCAGTATGGTGGCCAGCATGGCCGCCAGGGACTCCATGTTGGCATGCTGCGCGTTGAGAAGCTTGCGGGCGATGTGATTCTGGGTTTCGTGCGCGGTCTCGTGGGCCATCACCGCCGCAAGCTCGGACTCGGTCTTGGTGAACAGAATCAGGCCCGAGTTGATGAAAACGAAGTCTCCCGGCGCCGCGAATGAGTTGATCACCGGGGTGTTGACGCACAGATAATGGAAGTTGGCCGCGCCCTGGGCGCTTTGCGAGGCGAGACGCTTGCCGACCCAGTTCAGATATTCCTCGACCTCCGGATCCTCGAGCAGCTGATGCTGCGCGCGCATCTGCAGCATCATGGTGTAGCCGATCTGGAACTGCTCGTTCTTCGGCAGCGCGACCGAGGCCGCGCTGCCGAGGTCCGGCAGCTGTGAATCGATG
>JAJYTX010000286.1 GCA_021792815.1 Pseudomonadota bacterium | reverse complement strand
GCGCCATGGCCGTGCCCTGGACCGCGGCCTGTGCGCCGAGCGCCCGGCCGAGTTCCCGGCCGCGGAACACCTGGGTGATGAGCGCCACGGAATTGGCCTGCAGCAACGCGGCGCCGACCGCCTGCAGAGAGCGGGCGAGCACCAGGGTGGTGATGCCGGGCGCCAGGCCGCACAGCGCCGACCCGACCACGAAAATGCCAAAGCCGATGTTGTACAGACGGCTGCGGCCGAAGATATCGGCGAGACGCCCGACGATCGGCAGGGCAAGCGCCAGCACGATCATGTAGGCCATCGACACCCATTCGACGAACGCCAGGCTCGTTCCGAACTCTCTCTTGATCGTCGGCAGCGCGATGTTGACGATGGTGACGTCGAGAGCCGACATGGTCGCGCCGATCAGCACGACGCCGAGAACGCCCCACTGCCAGTGGCTGCGTCCCGCCATGCCCCGCCTGCGTGAACCTCTGCGGGACGACAAACCTGAATGTTGCACCAAAGTGACCCTCACCGCTGGCGGTGTGGCTTATCCAGTCTGCTGCGCTTCAACGCCGGCAATGCTGCCCATGGCATCCTTCCGGCGGGCAACGAGGGCGCGGATTGTACATTGCGGGCGGTGCGCCTGGTAGTGCGTTGCCCGAAGACCCGCAATCGGCGCAACACGACCAACATCATGGCCCGGGCCATATGGAAAGTGCATGGATCCTTTGTCGTAAAGGCATGCGATGCCGCGCCGGGAGGTGAGCGGCAGCCCGATCCCCGGCATCGGTCGCGGTCGCCTGCGCAGCGCCGCCGCCGCGGCGTTCTGACGCGCCATGCCGGTCATCCGCTCCGGCCGTGAGCTGCTCGACTGTTAAGATGCGCTGTCGTGGCCGCAGGGGCGCGGTGATCGGCGTTCCCGCGCGACGTTCTCGTGACGGCAACGATGTCGCCGCTCAACCCCGGAGCTCGCCCGGTTGCCGGCCATGCGGGTGGGTGGTTGGGATCTGCGCGCGTGGCGCCCGCTTGCGCACCACGTGCATCAGTCGGTAGCCGAGCAATACCGCCAGTGCTCCGCCATAGAGCAATGGCTCGCGCACGTCGATCTTTTCCTGCCAGTAGTAGTGCCACACGCCGAGAACGGCGGCGACGTACACCAGGCGATGGAGTGTGCGCCACCGGCGGCCGAGGCGGCGCATCATACCCTGAGTGGAGGTCACCGCCAGTGGAATCAACAGTATGAATGCGCTAAACCCGATCGTGATGTAGGGCCGCTTGGCGATGTCCGCTCCGACCATGCGCCAGTCGAGATCGAGGTCGAGCAGTACGTAGACCGTGAAGTGCAGCACCACATAGAAGAAGGCAAACAGCCCCAGCATCCGCCGCAGGCGCAGCAGGTGAGTCAGCCCGGCAAGCTGGCGCACCGGGGTGACCGCCAGGGTGAGCAGCAGGAAATTCAGCGCCGTCTGGCCGAACTCGAGCTCCAGGAACTTCACGGTGTCGACGGCCGGAGTGAGCCCGAACCAGCCGAACACATGGCCGGCGATCCAGCCGAGCGGTGTCAGACTGGCGAGAAACAGCGCCGGCTTGTAGATGCGGCGGTAACGCCGCTCGACACCGGGGCCGGCGAGCCGCTCGAGAATCGTTGGCGAGGCTGGCCTCATGCGGGAGGGCGCCGGTTTCAGAAATACCGGCGCAGATCCATGCCCCGGTACAGGTAGGCCACCTCCGCGGCATAGCCGTTGAACATCAGCGTCGGCTGGCGTTCATGGAAAAATGGGTTGCCGATGCGCCGCTCGGTCGCCTGGCTCCAGTCCGGGTGGGGCACGTTCGGATTGACGTTGGCGTAGAAGCCGTAGGCGGCTGGGTTCGCCTGGCTCCACGTGGTCGTTGGCTGGTGCTCGGTGAAACTGATGCGCACGATGGCCTTGATGCCCTTGAAGCCATACTTCCACGGCACGATGAGCCGCAATGGCGCGCCGTTCTGATTGGGCAGCACCCGCCCATACAGGCCGACCACCATGAACGCGAGCGGATTCATCGCCTCATCGATGCGCAGCCCTTCCCGGTAGGGCCACGGCAGGATGTCGGAGCGCTGCCCGGGCATCTGACTCGGGCGATACAGCGTCTGGAACGCGACGTACTTGGCGCGGGACGTGGGCTTGAACCGCTGGAGCAGCGTGGCGAGCGGCACGCCAACCCAGGGGATGACCATCGACCAGGCTTCCACGCAGCGGAAGCGGTAGATCCGCTCCTCGAGCGCGTAGGGCTTGAGGAGTTCCTCGAGCGGAAAGTCACCGGTGCGCTCGGCCTCGCCGTCGACGCGCACGCTCCAGGGACGCGTCTGCAGCTGGCCGGCGTATTCGGCCGGGTCGGATTTGCCGATGCCGAACTCGTAGTAGTTGTTGTAGTTCGTGATCTGTTCCCAGGTGTCCGGCTTCTCGTTCTGGCCCGGCGCGCGGACCAGCGCGCCGACAGACTCCGCCGCATCGAAGGTGCAGGCGAGCGGCGCTCCGGAGCGTGCCGGCACCACCGCGGCGGCCGCCCGGCCGAGCGCTGCGCCGCAGCCCGCGGCGAGGACACCGCTCAGGAACGCGCGCCGGTTGAAATACACCTCCGGCGGAGTGATCTCCGAGGGGGCGATGCGGGGGATGCGTGCTGCCATGGCTGTACACCCTTTCGATGGCCGTCAATGCCGCAGGTTCCGTAAAACCTGCCGTCCGGGGCAGACCCGGATCGCGGTGCGCACCGGGACTGTCACGAAGCGCCCGGCGTGCGCCTCGCGATGCACGCACCGCGCGTCGGCCGGCTCCGGGCGTCTCGGCCCGGGGTTGCCTGAGACACGCCGTCAATATACATTAACTTGTGAACGATCCATTCCGTGCGGGGTCCGCGCGGATGCGTGACAGAGGTACCCATGTCGATGTCCAGTGCATCCCTTCCCGTGTTCGAGATCGGTCTGAATGCGCTCGCGGCGCTGCTCGAGAAGCTCGAGGCCTATGCGGTCGCGAGGAAAGTCGATCCGGCGGTGCTGCTCAATGCGCGGCTTTTCCCGGACATGTTCGCTTTCGCCCGCCAGGTGCAGATCGTGTGCGACCAGGCGAAGAATGGCGGCGCGCGGCTCGCCGGCATCGAGCCGCCCAGGCATGAGGACAGCGAAAAGACGGTCGGCGAGCTCAGGGCGCGGATCGCCGCGACGGTCGCCTTCTTGAAGACGCTCGATGCCGGTCAAATCAATGCTTCGGCCGACCGGGACATCACGTTCCCTTTGGGGCCGGATCACAAGGGGCACATGAGAGGCGCCGATTACCTCAATCACTTCGTGCTGCCCAACTTCTATTTCCATCTCGCCACGGCGTACGGCATTCTTCGTCACAACGGCGTCGAAATCGGCAAGCGGGATTTCCTCGGCGCCATTCCGATGACGATGACCTGATCCTGCCCGGTGGTGGATCCGGCCCGCGGCCGCGCCGTCGCCGGCCGGGTCTCTAGCGTAGCTGGCTGTCCTTGCTGCCGCGGCGATTGTAGCCGCTGAACCGGCCCGCCTGATGGTCGGCTGCTTCCTGGCAGGTCAGGCACAGGCGCACGCCGGGGATCGCCTGCCGCCGGGCCTGCGGGATCGCGCCGCCGCAGTCGGCGCAGTGGGTGAGTCCGGGGCCGCACGGCAGGCGGCTCTGCGCCCGCCGGATACCGTCGGTCACGGTGGCGTCGATCTGATCCTGTACGGCGCCGTCACCGGCCCAGCCAGTGGCCACGGTCCGTCAGCCCTGAAAAGCACGCGTCATGGGATTCATTGTACGCATCTGCCGCCGGGAGGGGAGCGGATGCGCCATTGCGTGCCGTTGCGATTATAGTATCAGTATATATAATAGTAATTGATATTATAGAATCTGATATGCGTATCGATCGTCTCCGTCAGCTCGGCTTCCTGCTCAAGGACGTCAGCCGCCGCTACACCCGCCGTTTCGAGGAGCGGGCGCAGCGTCTGGCGCTCACCTTGCCGCAGTGCAGGGCACTCATCTACCTGGAAGGCAGCGAGGGCATTAGCCAGAAGCGCCTGGCTGAGCTCACGGAACTCGACCCGATGACGCTGGTGCGCATCCTCGACCGGATGGAGGCCGACGGCTGGGTGCAGCGGCGCTTCGATCCGGCGGATCGCCGGGCCCATGCATTGTGGCTGACCCCCGAAGCGAGACCCGTACTCGAACAGATCTGGCAGCTCATCCAGGAGACCCGGGCCGAAATGCTCCAGGGGCTCTCGGGCGAGGAGCGTACGCTCCTGGTGGAGCTGCTCGAGCGGGTCCACACCAACCTCACTTCGCTGACGCCGTTGCCGATGGCTGAGCCGCAGTTGTCCGAGCCGGGGAAACGGGCGCAGAGGAGCTCCAGATGAACGATTCGGCCGAACTCGACGCGCCGCTCCGGGAACAGGCGCCTCCCGAGCCTGCCCGGCTCGTCGAGCCCGCCCCCGCCGCAGCGGCCGCAGCGCGCCGCACATGGCGCGAGAGACTGCGGCGGCCGCTGATGTGGGGCGTGCCGTTGCTGATGGTCGCGGCTGGAACCTATGTCTACCTGACCAGCGGGCGCTATCAATCGACCGAAGACGCTTACCTGCGCGCGGCCCAGGTGCAGATCAGTGCCGATGTGTCGGGCAGGGTCAGCCAGGTCGACGTGCACGACAACGAGGCGGTGCGCCGCGGCCAAGTGCTCTTCCGCCTGGATGACCGGGCCTTTCTCATCGCGGTGCAGGCCGCCCAGGCGCGGCTCGCCGGTGCGCGGCTCGCGGTCGAGTC
>JAJYTX010000285.1 GCA_021792815.1 Pseudomonadota bacterium | reverse complement strand
TACCCGCCTGAACGCGCGCCACCGCGCCTACCCTCTCTCCCATCGTCGGCATGTGCCGGCATACGGGATGACGGTCATGAAGTTGCTCCGCCTCGCCGGACCCGATGGGGTCTGTGCCCGCCTCGGCCATCGGCCTACTACTGTCTACGCCCGCGTCGGCGATGGCACTCTCCCGCCACCGGTGAAACTCGGGCGCAACTCGGTGTGGCCCGATCGCGAAATCGACGCGGTAATCGGAGCCATCATCGCAGGTCGTACCGAGGACGAGATCCGCGCTCTGGTAGCGACGCTGGTCGCGCAGCGTTCTGTCGCACCCGCAATTGCGGCCGGGGGGGTGTGATGGACGAGAGGCGAGAACAGACTCATCAGAGCCACGAGCGAGCGCGGACCGAATGGGGCGATATCGGATATCACCCGCGCAGTAAGGCGGCTGAAGACATCCTGAATGGGTACCGCGAAGGTAACGCGCCATTGCCCCTGGTACCGCCTATTCCTCCCGCCGCTGAGTACCCGCTTACCACGCTGGGGCCGGTGCTCTCTCCCGCAGCGCAAGCCATTGCGGAACTTGTGCAGGTTCCTCTAGCGCTTGCAGGAAACTCCGTGTTGGCCGCTGCAGCGCTTGCGACCCAAGCACACGCTGACATCATGACGCTAGGGGGCCGCCGGCCACTCTCGCTGTTCCTGTTGACAATCGCCGACTCTGGCGATCGCAAAACCGCAGCAGATGAGGTGGCTCTGGCGGCCGTGCACGAACACGCGAAGCGCAGGAAGGTCGATTGGGACGCGGCGATCCGCGACTGGAACGAGAAAATGGCCGTGCTCGCCGCCGAACATCGCCAGGCCAGAGCTGAGCTCGGCAACAAGAAAGCCACAGAGCAAGAGCGGACAGCCGCAAAGGAAACGGTTAGCCGCCGGGGGCCGCCACGGCCACGCGATCCGGAAATTCTGTCCGGTGATCCCACCTCGGAGGGTCTGTATAAGAGCTTCCAACGCGGGCAGTTGAGTCAAGGGATTTTCAACGATGAAGCCGGCCAGTTTCTGGCCGGTCATGCACTCAACCGTGACAATGAGATTAAGACCATCGCCTTTCTGTCAAAGGCGTGGCAAGGCCGGTCGCTGAACCGAACCCGCGCGACTGACGACGTGCCCCACAGCAGTCTCTATGGCCGCCGGCTGTCCATGCATCTCATGGTGCAGCCGAAAATTGCAGAACGTGCCACGCAGTCCGAACTCTACCGCTCCCAAGGATTTCTCGCACGCCTATTGCTGTGCCATCAGGACAGCATCGCCGGCAGCCGTCTGCGGGACGAGAATGCACCTCCAATGCGTGTGGAGGAAGATCCGCGCATCGCGCGATACGGCAGCGCGATCTCCGCCTTGCTCCGTGAGCCGCCACGCGAGGACCTTGAGGTTGGCGGCCTCGATCCGAGGGTGCTAGAGATTTCCCAGCCGGGCTTCAGGTTGCTGGTGCGTGCATACAATGAGATCGAGCGCGCGCAGGCCCGTGGCAGAGCGCTCGAGGATGTGCGCGCATGGGCCAGCAAATCCATGGAGCACGCGTGTCGTATCGCTGGCGTACTTGCCCTGATTGCCAACCCCAATGCCGGCATGGTCGGCGCAGAAGAAATGGCTGGTGCTCTTAAGCTCACGGAATATTACCTGTCTGAGTACCAGCGGCTCGTGGGAGTGGGCAAACCGACAGAGGATGTTGCGGCAGCACAGGCTCTCCTCGATTGGATGCAGCGCCGCATGGCAGCAGGGGCAGGGAATCCTGCGGTATCCGAACGCGACATCACCCGTCTCGCGACCCCCAAATATCTGCGCGCAGGGCGGATGGCACGCAAGGCCCTCGCGATACTCGACGAGCACCGCTGGCTAGAGCCGGCAGGATCCGGACGTTGGCGGCTTGTCACACCGCCGCAAGCTCCACCGGAAGAATGAGTCATGGACTCAGTATTCCGATTTTCGTGTCTCGCACCCGCCGAATCGGGCGACAGGGGCGACAGTCTCGAAACCCGGGCACGAGCGAACCCCGACGGAGGTCCGCGAACGTCGCCCCACACCGGGCGACAGGCGGGCGACACCGGGGCGACACTTGCGCGCTTCTCCGCGGCCGACACCGCCGAGTTTGAGCGTCGCGCCGCCGCGCTTGCCGCCGCGCTTCACCGCCACCAGAACGTGCAGGGGCTCCTCGATACTCGGGCGGTGCGCGACCCCGCGACCGGAGGACCGCTCGTTGCCGTGATCACCGCCCGACGATGGCCGGACGGTCGGATCACCGTGGCTGAGATCGCGGTCGCGCCCGAAGTGTGGGCACGCGGTCAGCATCAGTTTTCCTTCTACCTTACAGCTCAGGTGCAGCCCGCCTGACCCGTCCGAGAAACCGCACGTCGCCAAAGTGATTACCCCCTCCGCAGCCCGGCGCGAGGAAAAGGGGAAGAAGACGCGGGCAACTTCGCCCAGGCAACCTCATAGGAGAGCGTCATGACTACGACCGATCCCATTCCCGCCTCTATTGCTGCCACTGCCGGCCCTGCGGCGCCGCCCCCCGCCTCCTTGCCCGCCGACAAGATCGAGGTCGCCGCGCGGCTCTATCTGCGGCGCAAGCACCGGCTCGAACACCCCAACGGCGAATTTGATAGTGGCGGCCGCTGGTATCCGTCCGCGGCCGAATACCAAGTCTGCTGCATTGGCATTCGTGCTCCGAGCCGGGCGCACCCCTATTCCTACATGGTGCACTGCAGGACAGTCGAGCACATCTGCTGGCTGACTGAGGAGTGTAGCGACGATGACGTCGGCGCAGTGCGGCGCCGCGCCCGCGAACTCGAGCAGACCGGCGAGTACCGGTAGGAGGCTGGCATCATGTCATTCCGCAAATTCCTGTCCCCTGAGATGGCCGTCCCCCGCCTGCGGGCGCTCTACTTCGTCTCGCTGGCGCTCTGCGGGACACTGCTGGTCATGCTGCACATCGCCCTCGCTGGCGAGCAGCGTCTCGCGCATGCGCTGACTGTCGAGACGCGCGCGGCGGTCGCTGTGCCGCATGTCATGGTTCTTTGCGTGCCGCCCGCCCCCGTGCGGGCGGTTGTAAAGCCCAACACTCGCCGCGCCACCGCGGCGCACGAGGAGTGAGCTATGGCCGCAGGCGACCTCATCATCTGGCTCTCCGTGCTGGTGGGCATCGCCATCATGCTGCCCTCCGTGGTCGGAATGCAGCACCAGGCATTCACAGACCAGGTCGCGAAGGTCGAGGCGGGGCAGCTCGCGACCATCACGGATGCCGCGCTGCAGTACGAGTACGGCTACATGGCGAGTCTGTCCGCGCCGGGCAGCACGCACACGGTGACCATCCAGACCCTGATTCAGCAGGGCTATCTGCCGGCCGGCACCGCGGCGGTCGATGCGATGGGCGACCCGATCTCCATCGAGTACCAGGCGGACTCGAGCGGCAATGTGACCGGGTATGTGGTCGCCCAGGGCAACTATCGTTATCCGGACCCCGACGCGGGCGAGATCCTGCTCGACTTGGGCGACCGCGGCGGGTATGTGCCGAAGTTGCCGATCTCCGGGCAAGTCGCCGGTACGATCTACGGCACCGGCAATACCTGGCAGTCCCCGGCGCCGGCCGGGATCAACCCAGGCTCGATCGACGTGAAGGTCGAGAGCAATGCAGCGCAGCAGGCGGATGACTCGCGCTTCCTGTGGCGTGTGCCCGCACCCACCGCGGCCGGCAACACGATGAGCACGCCATTGATCCTGGGGGCCGTCGAGACGCCGGGGGCGTCTTGCGCCAATACCGGGGCGATCGCCCAGGACGGGACCGGGGCGCTGGTGTCCTGCCAGGGCGGCCAGTGGACCGCCGTCGGCGGCGGGCACTGGCGGGCTCCGGTGTCCACCTATGCCGCCCTGCCGGCGAGTGGGAATCAGGACGGCGACGTGAGACTGACGCTGGATACCGATCGGGCATTCGCGTGGAATGGGGGCTCCTGGGTGGCGCTGGCGGTGGACCAGAACGGCGACCTGACCGTGCCGCGGCACCTGACGGCCGAAAACGGTGGTGTGAGCACTTCGACGAGCTGCTCGGGCCAAGGGTCGCTGACCGCAGGCGACATCACGATGACGACGGACGATGGCTGTGGCGTCAGCGGCTCGGCGATCCAGATGGGTAGCCCGGTCACAGGCCAGGGGTATGCCATCGTCGATGACCAAAGCGGCGCGCTGAATGTTTGGAACCAGAACCAGAACTATTCCGTCTTCAAGGTGCACGCCAACGGCGAATGGGACATGGAGGGTGGGCCCGGGGACCCGGACTTCGTTGTGAATGGCAACGGCAATGGTTCGTATGAAGGGAATAGCACTTGGGGAATTCAGCCGCGGTGGGCCGCCGGATGGTCGATGGTGACAAGTCTGCACGGGTATCTAAACGCGCAGCCTGGGAGTCCTCTCGGTTCTATTCACGCGAACGACTACTATGACCGCGCCTCCGGCGAGTGGTTCTCGCAAGTCGCCAATCAGGTCAATAACCAGCAGGGTGAGATCAACAATCTGAACAACGAATATTCGAGCCAGCAGGGGCAGATCAACTCGAACACGAGCAGCATCGGGGCGATCAACAATAATCTGAACCAAGGCCCTTGCAGCACGGGGTATAACTCGATCGCGACGCTGTGCAATGAAATTCAGCAGTTTGGCGCAGCGAATATGGGCAAACTGCTGGCCACGGGCGCGCAGGGGCCCACGACCTACACGTACTGGACCTACTGCGGTGGTCGCTATTATC
>JAJYTX010000284.1 GCA_021792815.1 Pseudomonadota bacterium | reverse complement strand
AGGAGCCGGACGGCTCGTGGTTCGGCCGCTGGGGCACGAACTACATCTACGGCACCTGGTCGGTGCTGGTGGCGCTCGAGGCCGCCGCTGTGGCGCCGTCCGATCCGGCGGTGCGCCGGGCCTGCGCCTGGCTGCTCGCGCGCCAGAACAGCGATGGCGGCTGGGGCGAAAGCAACGACAGCTACGACCGGGCGCGCTACGACGACTGGCGTTTCGTGAGCACGCCGTACCAGACCGCCTGGGCGGTGCTGGGACTGATCGCGGCCGGCGAGGCGGGTCACGAGGCCGTCCGGCGCGGGGTCGCATACCTGCTGCGCACCCAGGAGGAGGGTCTCTGGCGCCATCCGAGTTTTACCGCACCGGGCTTTCCGCGGGTGTTCTACCTGAAGTATCACGGCTACAGCGTGTTCTTCCCCCTCTGGGCGCTGGCGGCCTATCGTCGTCGGATCGGATCCGACGCCCCGTCTTGACGCCATCGCGGGGAGCGCGGGTGAGCACGGCCCCGCCGCGGCGGACCGACGAGACTCGGGATGAGCCGGCTCACCGTGTCGGAATCGTCGTGGCCCTGGTGAGCGAGGCGCGGGCGCTCGCCCCGGAGATCGGCAGGCCGGCCGGGCGCCGCGAGCCGATCCAGCCGTTCGCCGGGGCCGCGGTCACGGTGAGCGGAATGGGTGGGGACCGGGCCGCTGCCGCCGCCCGTCGACTGGTCGAGGCCGGTGCGACGGCGCTCGCGAGCGTCGGCACCGCCGGCGCGTTGGATCCGGGCCTCGAGAGCGGCGCAATCGTCCTGCCGCCGGAGGTGGTGACGATCGAGGGCGGAGCTCTGGCCACGGACCCGCGCTGGCGGGAGGCGCTCGTGGCGGCGCTGCCGCGGGCGCGTCTGTCCGGGGGGCGGCTGCTCAGCACCGGCCTGCCGATCGGCCTGCGGCTCGACAAGGCCATCGCCCGGCGGGCTACCGACTGCGTGGCGGTGGACATGGAGAGTGCGGCCATTGGCGGGGTCGCGGCCGAAACCGGCTTGCCCTTCATCGCGGTGCGGGTGATCGTGGACACCGCCGCTGAGGATCTGCCGTCGGTGGTGTGGGCCGTGAGCCGCTCCGGGCAGGTGTCCGTGGTGCGGCTGCTCGGCGCACTGGCGCGCGCGCCGTGGGAGATCGTGGCGCTGATCCGCCTGGCCGGGCGGTTCAGAACGGCGTGCCGCGTGCTGGCCGGGCTCGGTGAGCCGGGACTGCCGGCCCGCCGGGCATTGACCGAGGTCCATCGGGAGGCGGGAAAGTGAAAGCGTTGGTGACCGGCGCCACGGGTTTCGTCGGGGCGGCGCTCAGCCGGACACTGTGCGCGGCCGGCTGGCAGGTGCGCGCCCTGGTGCGCGCCGGTTCCGACCGGCGCAACCTCGGTACGCTGCCGATCGAGCCGGTGGTCGGTGATCTGACGGATGCGGCCTCGCTCGCGCGGGCGGTACAGGATTGCGACGCGGTGTTCCATGCGGCCGCCGATTACCGGCTGTGGGTGCCGGATCCCGAGCCGATGTATCGGGCCAACGTCGAGGGGACGCGCAATCTGCTCGAGGCGGCGCACCGCGCCGGCGTGCCGCGCATCGTGTACACGAGCAGCGTGGCGACGATCGGCCTGCCGGCCGGCGGCGGCCTCGGCACGGAGGCGGTGCCGGTGAGCCTCGAGGAGATGGTCGGGCACTACAAGCGCTCGAAATTCCTGGCCGAGCGCGAGGCGGTCGCGGCGGCCGCGCGCGGCGTGCCGGTGGTGATCGTCAATCCCGCGGCGCCGGTCGGGCCTCGGGACATCAAGCCCACGCCCACCGGGCAGATCGTGCTCGATGCGGCGCTCGGGCGCACGCCGGCCTATGTCGATACCGGGCTCAATGTGGTGCATGTCGATGACGTTGCGGCGGGCCACGTGCTCGCCTTCCACCACGGCCGGATCGGCGAGCGCTACATCCTCGGCGGGCAGAATCTGCCGCTGCGCGAGATCCTGATCGAAGTGACGCGCCGGGCCGGGCGCCGCCCGCCGTTCGTGCGGTTGCCGCACTCGGTGGTGCTGCCGATCGCGCATGTCGCGGAGTGGTTCGCCCGGCGCTCCGGCCGCCCGACCCGCGTCACGGTCGACAGCGTGCGGATGGCCCGCAAGCGCATGTACTTCTCGAGCGACAAGGCCGAGCGCGAGCTCGGTTACCGCTTCCGGCCGGCGAGCCTCGCGATCGAGGACGCGTTGCAGTGGTTCCGCGAAGAAGGATATCTCGGACACTGAGAGCCATCGCGGCGCGCGGGGCCCCGCGGCCGGATCAGCCCCGCCTCAGAACGGGTAGTTGATCCCGGTGAACACCGCAAGGCCCTCGCTGCCCTCGCCCAAGTCGACGTAGCCGACGACCGACGGCGGTGCGATGCCGCGAAAGCCCAGCCCCACCACGTTGTGCAGATGGTGCAGCGGCAGGCCCTGATTGTGGAACACCCGGCCGGTGTCGAAGAATGGGGTGAGCTGGATGTCGATGTGGGTCGAGAGCGCGTCGAAGGACAGCACGGTCTTGCGCAGCTCCACATTCGCCACGACGGCATCGCGGTCATAGAAGCGCGACGTGCCGTAGCCTCGCAGCGGCTGGGAGCCGCCGACCAGCGACTGATCCCCGCCGAGGCTGCTCAGCGCCCAGAAGGGCACGTGGTTGGCGGTGGGCTCGTAGCGCACATCGAGGTGGGTGGCCACGGTGAGGGTGCGACTCGGCGACCAGTAGAAGCGCGCGTCGGCCCCCGCCTCGGTGAACAGGGAGTCGCCCACGTCCACGTTGCGACTGGCAACCCCGCCGTACAGGGTGACGAGCATCCCGTGCGTCGGAATCACGATGTCGTTGCGCGTGTCATAGATCAGGGAGATGCGATTGAGCAGCTCGTGCGTCGTGCCGAGTCCGAGGATGTCCTTGAAACGCCGGGTGATCGACGGCAGGCCGGGCAGCCGGCCGGCGCTGATCTTCACCTTCTTGGCGACGAACGTGTAGGCGAGCTGCCAGGCATGTGTGATGTTCCAGCCGAGAGTCGTTTCGGCCCACATCTGCTGGTCGGTGTAGACCGTCTGGTTGATGCGCAGCGAGTTGTTGCCGAAGCCGTAGAACCGGGGCGTGCCGCTGCGGTCGTAGGTGGTCTCGACGCTGAGCGTCCAGCGGCTGCTGCGCACCAGTCCGGTCTCGAACAGCGCGTCGAACCAGCTCTCGACGCGCTGGTTCACTCCGCCCGTCACGTACCACTGCGTGTTCTCGGAGGGGTATTCGAAGATCCGGCCGTCGATGCCCCAGCCGAAGTACGGGTTGTGGTTGATGTCCGGCGCGATGATGCGCGTGATCTGGTTGGCCGCATTGGTATGCAGCATCGTCGGGATGATCCCGAGGGTGGTGCCGCTCAGCGGATCGACCGCGGTCAGCGGGACCGGCAGCACCGGCCAGGTGGTCGGATTGAGCCAGTTGATCTTGCTCTTGCGCGCCGGGGCAGCCTCGGCGGTCGTGCTCACTCGAGCGGCGGTGGCGCGTGCCGCGGCCCGGGCCGCCGCCGCGGCCGGCGCCGCCGGTCCGGTGCCGGGGTGGCCCGGCTGTCCGGTCGCGTGGGCACTCGGCGCCAGGCACGCGAGCGCCGCCAGCGCCAGCAGCGTCCGGCGAGGATGTCCTGCGTAAGATCGAGACGGCAGCGGGCTCATCTGTTCAGACAATCAATATGCTCTGCGCGGCCCACCGCCGCGGCCAGTGGATGGGATCGATCTGGACCGCCCCGGCACACCGGCGGCTCGCCGCGGCTGCGGACGAACGCGACGTGATGCGGGCGCGGGCGGATTATATAGATGTGCGGCGGTTTGGGGCATGATGGTGCCCCGGATCGTTTCGGGGCAAGACTGTGATGCTCGTCGATATCGCCGCGGCGCTGCCGCTCGCCATCTGGCTGTACCTGCTGCTGCTGCGCGGGCGTTTCTGGCTGCCGCGAGAGCTGCCCGAACCGGCGCGGCCGGCGCGCGCCACCGTGATCGCCGTCATGCCGGCACGCGACGAGGCGGCGACGATCGGCCGGGCGGTGCGCTCGCTGCTCGAACAGGACCTGCCGGTGCCGCTGCGCCTGATCGTGGTGGATGACGGCAGCACGGATGGCACGGCGGACGCGGCGCGCGCCGCGGCGGCGGCCGTGGGCGCAGCCGAGCGACTCACCGTGCTGCAGGGTGCGCCGTGGCAGCCGGGCTGGACGGGGAAACTCTGGGCGCTGTCGCAGGGCGTCGCCGCGGCCGGACGATGGTCCGCGGATTACCTGCTGTTCACCGATGCTGACATCGAACACGATCGGCATACGGTCGCCGCCCTGCTCGGCCACGCCGCCGAGCACCGGCTCGACATGGTGTCGCTGATGGTGCGGCTGTCGACGGCGAGCTTCGCGGAACGCTGTCTGATCCCGGCGTTCGTGTTCTTTTTTCTCAAGCTCTATCCTCCCAGGTGGATTGCCTCGGCGCGCTCGGCCGTCGCGGGCGCCGCCGGCGGCTGCATTCTGATCCGGCCGGCGGCGCTCGAGCGCGCCGGCGGCCTCGGCGCCATCCGCGGCCGGATCATCGACGATTGCGCCCTGGCCGCGATCGTCAAGGCGAGCGGCGGATCGCTGGCGCTCGCGCTGACGCGCCGCACCCGCAGCCTGCGCGTCTACGGCAGCTTCCGGGAGATCGGCGCGATGATCTCCCGCACGGCGTTCAACCAGCTGCGACATTCGTGGTGGCTGCTCGCCGCGACGCTGCTCGGGCTCGGCGTGACGTATCTGGCGCCGCCGCTGCTCGTGTGGTCGCGGCAGCCCTCGA
>JAJYTX010000283.1 GCA_021792815.1 Pseudomonadota bacterium | reverse complement strand
CAGGGGATCAGTGAAGCAGCGCTCGCAATACCAGCCGAGATGCTTGCGGGCGATGCGCACGCCACTGTCCTCGCCGTAGAAGCCGTACAGGGAATCGAGATGGCCAAGGATGATATCACGCACCTCGATTCGCAAGGGCGCAGGCGCTTTTTCGTCACTTTCGAGGAAAGAGTTGACAGATCTGAAAATCCATGGCGCCCCCAGGGAGGCACGCCCGATCATGACCGCGTCCGCCCCAGTGAAATCAAGCACTTTGCGCGCCTCGTGAGGCGTCCGGATATCGCCATTGGCGAACACCGGGATGCGTACCCTAGACTTGATCAGGCGGATCGTTTCGTATTCGGCTTCTCCCTGGTAGAAATCGCTACGCGTGCGGCCGTGCACGGCCAGGGCCTGAATACCGCACTGCTCCGCGAGGCTCGCGATCCGCACGCCGTTACGATGCGCGCGATCCCAGCCGGTGCGGATCTTCAGTGTGACCGGCACACGCACGGCACCGACGACCGCCTCGAGTATCCGGCCGACCAGTCCCTCGTCCGTGAGCAGTGCCGAGCCACAGAGCTTGCCGCAGACCTTCTTGGCCGGGCAGCCCATATTGATGTCGATGATCTGCGCGCCGCGATCCACGGCGAGCCGGGCCGCCTCGGCGAGGACCCTGGGCTCGGCGCCGGCGAGCTGCACCGCCCGGGGCTCGGGCTCCCCGGCATGATCCAACCGGTGGCGTGACTTGCTCGAGCTCCACAGCCGTGCCTCGGAAGTCAACATCTCCGATACGGCGAGCGCCGCGCCGAGCCGGCGGCAGAGGATACGGAACGGGCGATCGGTGATGCCGGCCATGGGCGCGAGCACGGCCCGGCCGGGCAGTGTGTACGGTCCGATTCCCGGCATCCGGCCGTCGCGCAGCTCACCGGCCATGCGCGCAGATCACCGAGCCGTCCTCCGGCAGGCACGCGTCGATTTCGAAGCCGAAGGTCTGCGCGCCGGGGCTGACGAAGACTACCCGGGCGTCGACGCGCCCTCCGGGCGGCAGCAGCGCTGGAGAGGGCACGGAGGGCAGGTAGTCGCGCGGCGGCACGTCGCGGGCCGCGATCGGACGGCCGAAGCGGTCCTGCAGGGTCACTCTGAGCAGCGGCAGAGGCTGCGGCCGCGGTGCGAGGTTGGCGATGCTGGCGCGCACCGTGATCTCGCGGGTGTTCGTGCCGCTCACCGTCGCGCCCAGCTGGCGGGCCTCGTAGGCTCGCACATCCCAGTGCGGTGCGAGTTCGATGCCCAGCACGCCGTACGCGGTACGCAATGGGCCGGTGAGGGCCGGATAGGTCACCAGGACATCGCGGTAGTGATTCACGACCTGCAGCGCGAGTAGCGCGACCAGCAGCACCACGCCCACGGTCCACCCGGTCGAGGCGTGCGGCGGTTCGCGATCGAGCGCGAATTCGTCCTCCGGCGCCTGCGCGCCGGGTTCGGGGTCCTCGAGGGCCGGTCGCGGCGAGGTCTGCTCTGCCGGCCCGGCAGGTCCCGCGGGTGCCACCGGCTCCGCACGCTCGAGCGTTTCGAGAGAGTCGGCAGGCTCCAACGGTTCGATCAGTTCGTCCGGTTCGACGATATCGACCCTGGCCGCGTCCCGGCCGGACTCTTCGGTCGGGGTGCGGGAGGGCCAGGATGCGACGGCAGGCGGCTCGGCGGAAGATCCCGCAGGCACGTCGGCCGGGGACCGGTCAGCGTCCGGCATGCGCTCCTGCGGTGCCGCGGGCGCCGATTCACGCCCCGGCGGCTGCGGCGGCTCATCGGAGAGATAATCCAATGCGTTGAACACGTGATGACAGCGCCCACAGCGCACGTGGCCCCGCGCCACGCGCAGATCGGCCGCGGTCACCGCCAGGGCCTGGGAACACGTGGGGCAGACGGTGTACACGCTTCAGGGAGCCGGTTGATCGGTGCGCCGTCCGCTCAGGGCGACCCAGCCCTCGCGTGAGCCGAAGGTGCTCATCTCGAACCACGCCGCATAGGCGCGGGTCACCTCCGAAACCTGATGCTGCATCAGGCCAGACAGCACGATCGCGCCTGTCGTGCGGACCCGTGAGGCCAGTCGCGGCGCCAAGGTCACCAGCGGGGCGGACAGGATGTTGGCGAGCAACAGGTCGGCGACCGGAAGCCCAGCGGCCGATTCGCACAGTCGGATGCGCGCGTGCAGTCCATTGGCGAGCGTATTGTCCCGCGTGGCGATCAACGCCTGGTCATCGATGTCGAAGCAATGGACCCGCCGGGCGCCGAGCTTGGCGGCCGCGAGCGCCAGCACGCCGGAACCGCAACCGTAGTCGATCACCTCGCCCTCGGGCGGGTTCGCGTCGAGCCACTGCAGGCACAGCGCAGTCGTCGGGTGGGTTCCGGTGCCGAAAGCAAGACCCGGGTCCATGTGCACGATCACGGCCCCGGGGACGTCGACGCGCTCGTGGCGTGGGCAGATCCACAGACGCTCGCCAAAGCGCATGGCGTGGAAGTCCCGCAGCCACTCGCGCTCCCAGAGGCGATCGGGGATCAGGCGCGCCTGCAGATGCCCCGGCGGAACATCGAGTGCGCGGCCGAGCGTCGCCAGCGTCGCTTCTGGGTCAGTGCCGGGTGCGAACAGCGCCTGGAGCCGGGTCTGCGGCCACAGGCGCACTTCGCCCGGCGCCGGCTCGAGGACCGCCTCGTCGCGGGCGTCGGCGAGGGTGATGGCGCTCGCGCCGCATTCGAGGCAGGCCTGCTCGGCGCGATCGGCCGGCAGGCTGCCGAGATCGAAACTGATCTCGAGGAACCCGGTCACTTCAGACCCAGCCGTCGCTCCAGGTAGTGAATGTCGGTACCGCCTTTCTCGAACGCTCCATGATTGCAGATCTCCTGGTGCAGCGGCACGTTGGTCTTGATGCCCTCGATCACCATCTCCGCCAGCGCGTTCTTCATGCGCGCGATCGCCGTCTCCCGCGTATCGCCGTGAGTGATCAGCTTGGCAAGAAGCGAATCGTAGTGCGGCGGGACGTTGTAGCCAGAGTACACGTGACTGTCGACGCGCACACCCGGTCCTCCCGGAGCATGCCAGAGGCGAATCGGCCCGGGAGAAGGCATGAAGGTCTTCGGGTCTTCGGCGTTGATGCGGCATTCGATGGCATGACCGCGGATCTGCACATCGCTTTGCACGTAGGGCAGCCGTTCGCCGGCGGCGATCAGCAGCTGGGTCTTCACGAGGTCTATGCCGGTGATGAACTCGGTGACCGGGTGTTCGACCTGGATGCGCGTGTTCATCTCGATGAAGTAGAACTCGCCATCCTGAAAGAGGAATTCCAGCGTTCCGGCGCTGCGGTAGCCGACCGCGAGGCACGCCTGGACACAGCGATCCCCCATGATCCTGCGCTGGCGCGCGCTCATGCCCGGGGCCGGCGCCTCCTCGAGCACCTTCTGGTGGCGGCGCTGCATGGAGCAGTCTCGTTCCCCGAGATGGATCACGTTGCCGTGATTGTCCGCGAGCACCTGGAATTCGATGTGCCGGGGTCTTTCCAGGAACTTCTCCATGTACACCTGATCGTTACCGAAGGCGGCGCGGGCCTCCGTGCGGGTGACGCCGATGGCGTTGAGCAGCGAGGCATCGCTGTGCACCACGCGCATCCCGCGGCCGCCGCCTCCGCCGGATGCCTTGATGATCACCGGGTAACCGATGTCGCGGGCGATGCGCAGATTCTCATCCGGATCATCGCCCAGCGGGCCATCGGAGCCGGGTACGCACGACACACCGTGCGACTTCATCAGCCGGATCGCCGAGACCTTGTCGCCCATCGTGCGGATGGTCTCCGCCCTCGGGCCCACGAACACGAAGCCGCTGTTCTCCACCCGCTCGGCGAAGTCGGCGTTCTCGGAGAGAAAACCGTAGCCGGGATGGATCGCCACCGCATCGGTCACCTCCGCGGCGCTGATGATGGCCGGCATGTTCAGGTAGCTGGCGGCCGACGGCGGCGGTCCGATGCACACGGACTCGTCGGACAGCAGGACGTGTTTGAGACTGTAATCGGCGGTGGAGTGCACCGCGACGGTCTTGATCCCGAGCTCACGGCAGGCGCGCAGGATGCGCAGGGCGATTTCACCGCGGTTGGCGATGAGGACCTTTTCCAGCATGGCCGGCCGCGCTTATTCGATCACGAACAGCGGCTGGCCGAACTCGACCGGATCGCCGTTGCGCGCCATGATCGAAGTGATACGCCCGGCACGGTCGGCCTCGATCTGGTTCATCATCTTCATCGCCTCGATGATGCACAGCACCTGGCCGATCTTGATCTCGTCGCCGATCTCCACGAAGGGCTTCGCCCCCGGCGTGGCCGAGGCATAGAACGTGCCGACCATCGGTGACGTGATCACGTGCTCGTTCGTCCGGGGTTTGGGCGCGCTTTCGCGTTCCGGTGCATTCGCGACCGTTTGCGCAGCGGCTGCGGGCGCCACGGCGATCGGCAGCTGCGGCAGGGCATGCACGAGGGTGCCACCTGTCGGCATCCGGCTGATCCGTACGGACTCCTCGCCTTCCTTGATCTCGATTTCCGCGATGCCGGACTCCTCCAGCAGCTCGATCAGTTTCTTGATTTTTCGAATATCCATGTGGCAGCACCCCCTTACATCATGGGATGGTCTGAAACGGACGGGCGGGGACTCAGCAACGGCGAGGCTCACCGGCGAGGCGCCGGCAGGCCACCTCGACAGCCGCCTCGTAGCCGAAGGCGCCGAATCCGGATATCACCCCAACGGCGATATCGGAGAAATAGGAGCGACGCCGGAACCGCTCACGGGCCTGGGGATTGGACAGATGCACCTCGATCATC
>JAJYTX010000282.1 GCA_021792815.1 Pseudomonadota bacterium | reverse complement strand
GCGGGTGCCGGTGACTTTCAAGCTGCTCTCCCCGGCCCATCGTCCGGTGCAGGTGACGCGGGACCTGGGCGGCTTCTGGCGCGGCTCCTACAGCGAGGTGCGCAAGGCGCTGCGCGGCCGCTACCCGAGGCACTCCTGGCCGGAAGATCCCCTGGGAGCCGAGCCGGTGCGGGGCGTGCGGCGGCGGCCTTGAGCCGGTACACTGCGCAGCGCGATCCACCTCATCTGCTCACGCACCGCGCCAGGGACTCCATGACAACGCAGAGAGCCGAGGCCGCGCCGGCGCCGGCCATCGACATCCGTTTCGGCCAAGTGGGGCTGATCCAGGTGCTCATCTGGACCACCGATCCGGGCGCCATTCTCGATGAGCTGACCGGACGGGTCGCGACCGCGCCGAATTTTTTCCAGCGGACCGCAGTGTCGCTCGATCTCGGACCGCTCGGCCGGCAGCCTACGGTCGAGGAGATGCGCGGCGTGCTGGATGCCGTGCGCCGCGCCGGCATGTGCCCGGTGGGCCTGGCGAGCGGCCCGGAGGCGGCGCAGGCGCTCTCCGGCCCCCTCGATCTGCCGGTGCTGCCGCCGTTCCGGCAGTTTCGCCCGCCCGTGCAGGCGGTACGCCAGAGCGAGGCGCGCCCGCAGGAACAGCCGGGCGAGCCGGACGGACAGGGCCCCAGTGCGCAGCTGCATCATCAGCCCGTGCGCTCCGGGCAGCGGCTCTATGCCCGGGGCCGTGATCTGGTGATCACCGCGGCGGTCGGCGCCGGCGCGGAGGTGATCGCCGACGGCTGTGTGCACGTCTACGGGGCACTGCGCGGACGCGCGATGGCCGGTGCGCGCGGCGAGACCACGGCGCGAGTGTTCTGTCAGGAATTCCGCGCGGAGCTGGTATCGATCGCCGGGGTGTTCCGCGTCTTCGAGACGTTGCCGCCGGAACTCTCGGGCAAACCCGTGCAGGCGTGGCTGGATGGCGACGACTTGCATTTCGAGCGGTTGGGCGCTTAAGGAGGCCGTGAGGCTCCGTGCGTCCGGCCCGACTGATTCGTCGAGGAGAGAACATTGAGTGAGATCATCGTGGTGACATCGGGCAAGGGCGGGGTCGGCAAGACGACCACCTCGGCCAGCCTGGGTTGCGGGCTGGCCCGCCGCGGCAAGCGCGTGGCGCTCATCGACTTCGACATCGGGCTGCGCAATCTCGACCTGATCATGGGGTGTGAGCGCCGCGTGGTGTATGACTTCGTCAATGTCATCAACGGCGACTGCAGCCTCAAGCAGGCACTGATCAAGGACAAACGCCTGGAGGGTCTGCACGTGCTCGCGGCCTCGCAGACCCGCGACAAGGATGCGCTGACGGAGGACGGGGTGCAGCGGGTGCTCGATGAGCTGGTCGGCGAGGGCTTCGACTACATCCTGTGCGATTCGCCCGCGGGCATCGAGAAGGGTGCGCACTTGGCGATGTATTTTGCCGATCGCGCGGTGGTGGTGGTCAACCCGGAGGTCTCATCGGTCCGCGACTCCGACCGGATCCTCGGGTTGCTCGCCAGCAAGACCCGGCGCGCCGCGAACGGTAACGGCGGCGTGAAGGAACATCTGCTGCTCACCCGTTACAACCCGCGCCGGGTGGCCAACGGCGAGATGATGAGCGTCGATGACGTGAAGGAGATCCTCGGCCTGGATGTCATCGGCGTCGTACCGGAATCCACCGACGTCCTGGCGGCGTCCAACTCCGGCGTCCCGGTCATATTGAACGAAGACAGCGACGCCGCCGGGGCCTACGAGGACGCGGTGGCGCGCCTGCTCGGCGAGCAATTGCCATTGCGGTTCCTGCAGGAACCCAAACGGGGGCTCCTGGCCCGCATGTTCGGAGGTTGACATGGGATTGTTGGCCCTGTTCAGAAGCAAACCCTCCTCGGCCAGCATCGCCAAGGAGCGCCTGCGCATCATCGTGGCGCAGGAGCGCAGCACCCGCGGTGCGCCGGACTTTCTGCCGCTGCTCCGGCGGGAACTCCTGCAGGTGATTCACAAGTACGTCAACGTGGATCCCGAGGCGATCCAGGTCAGCCTCGAACGCGAGGAAGGCCACGAAGTGCTCGAGCTGAGCGTGGCACTGCCGGAGCGGCAGAGAGCCTGAGTCCACCGAAGACGCGCTGACCGCGCCGCGAGGCTTCCCTGCCGGCACGCCGGGCGTGATCGGCCCGTCTCGCCCCCCGAAGCAACCCTCCGGCCTTCGGATGCGCAGCGCCCCAGGTCGGCGCATCCCCACACCGAACCCCGCAGGGCCGGCTCAGGCGCCGCGCCGCAATGCCGTCGTGCGGGGCAATCGGCAGCCGGGCGTCGGCTCAATCAGAGGCTTGCTTGCGCTCTGCCGGTGGCTGGTAGCTTTCGGGCCGGCTCGATCCCGCACCGAAGAAGAATTTTTCCATCTCGGCCTCGAGTAACTGGCGAGCCTTGGGCTCCATGGGGCTCAGGCGGTATTCGTTGATCAGCATGACCTGGTGCTGGATCCAGCGGGCCCACGCCTCGCGCGAGACGTGCTCATAGATGCGCTTGCCGAGCTCGCCGGGGTAGGGCGGGCGCTCGAGGCCGGGTGCCTCGCGTTTGAGCATCACACACTGCACCATTCGGGACACGGCAATCTCCAATGACTGTCAGGCAAAAAACTGCGTCTGCACCGGGCTGTCCGCCAGACGCCGCAGGAATTTCCTGATCGGGGCGGGAAGACCGAGCGGGCCCGGGGCGGCTGTGCTGTACCAGGCCTGTCGCGCCGGGTCCGGCGTTCGAGTTTCCGAACAATGGGCCAGAAGCGGCGTGATGACAAGATCAAAATGCGTGAACGCGTGTTGCAGAGCCTCCAGGGGCTGGGGGGGTACGGCACAATCCACGTGACGGCGCAGAAACTCCTCGGCGCCGGCCGAGGTATCGAACTGTGGCAGGCACCACAGGCCGCCCCAGATGCCGCTGTCGGGTCGACGCTCGAGCAACACGCTGCCGTCCCGCCGCAACACGGCCACCATGAACACCCGGCGCAGCGGCCGTGCCGGGCGGCGTTTCGGCGCGGGCAGCTCATGCTGACGCCCGGTGAGGCGTGCGACACACTGCCCGGACAGCGGACACTGCCCGCACGCGGGGTTGCGGCGCGTGCAGACCGTGGCCCCCAGGTCCATGATCGCCTGCGTATACACCTCGACTTGCTGCGCGGGTGTGCAGTCCTCCGAGAGTTCCCACAGACGCGCCACGGCGGCGCGATCCGAGGCGCCACCCTCTACGCCGAAGTGGCGCGACAGCACCCGTCGCACATTGCCATCGAGGATGGGGAAGCGCCGGCCGAGGCTCAGCGCCAGAATGGCTCCGGCGGTGGAGCGGCCGATGCCGGGCAGCTCCGCCAGCGCCTCGAAACGCCGCGGAAATCGGCCGCCGTGCTCGTCGCGGATGCGAACCGCAGCCCTGTGCAGGTTGCGCGCCCGCGCGTAATAGCCCAGGCCCGCCCAAAGGTGCAACACTTCATCGAGGGGCGCGTCGGCGAGCGTCCGCACGTCGGGAAAGCGCTGCATGAAGCGCTCGTAGTACGGGATGACGGTGCCGACCTGGGTCTGCTGCAGCATGATTTCCGATACCCACACCCGGTAGGGAGTGCGATCTCGCTGCCAGGGCAGCGCGTGCCGACCGCCGCGGCCCTGCCAGTCGATCAGCGCGCGCGCAAAACGCGGCCCCGCATCGGGAGTATGGCCCGCGGTCGTGAGGTTTGATTCCATGTCTACTGCACTTGCAGGCGCAGGTCCCGCAGGGTCGTGCCCTTCAGGCTGGCCCACCCAATGGTGAGCGTGCCGCGGGCATGCAGGGCGCGCAGCGCCCGTACCGGCAATGCCCACGGCTTGCGGTGGGTCCGGGTCGGCGGCAGGTAGCGTGCGAAATCGATCCGGTCGGCATGGAGCGCGAACGTCCACCGCTTCCGAGCGCCGGCATAGTCGACCCATCCGGTCAGCGTGGTCGCATCGAACCGGCCGACGAGCGGCTTGACCCTCAGCGTGCCGTCTTTCAGGCGCCAGCGGCCGCTCAGCGCCAGCCGCCCGAGCGTGGTGCGGTTTTCCGGCAACCGCATACGGATGCCGAGCAGCCCGATGAGCTTGCGCACCGAGGGGACGGCAAAGGCCACCGCGCCGCTGCCGGAAAGGCCGTTCGTGCCGCGGCTCAGTGCGGCAAGACCCGTCACCGTCGCATCCGCCACCTGGAGCCCCACCCCCCGTGCCGAGACGGTCAGCGGCACCGCCTCGAGGCGCAGCCAGGGGATCCGCAGCTCCACCGGTACCCCCGCCGGGGGCAAGGAGCGTCCGTGCACCACGAAACGAGTGCGGAGGGCGAGCGGCCTGCCCGGCTGCCAGGCACCGAGGCGCAGTTGCCAGTGCGTCAGCTTCAGTTGCCTGCCGCGATCCTCGAGGTACAGCGCGCTCCCGGTCAGTGCCAGCCCGCCGATCACAGGCCATGCGGACGTCGTGGGCGCGGCGGCGCCGGGCGGGTGCGCGAGCAGGCCCTGCCAGTTGCCCCGGCCATCCGGCCCGCGCCACAGATGGATGACCGCGCCGCGCAGATGTACCGTGCCGATCACCACCTGGCGGTGCAGCAGCAGCGGCAGCAGGCGCACACGAAGACGCGCCGAGCGCCAGTCGATCAGGTCCGGTCCCGGCTGCCCGGGCGCGGCGCCGAGGCGCGCCGCCCCCATCCTCACGCCCAATCCGGGAAACCACGACAGGCGCAGGTGTCCTTCGATCAGGAATGGCCGGCCCGTCGCACGACCCACCACCCGCTGAATCTCCCCGCGGTACCGGTCGGGGTTGATCAGGACCG
>JAJYTX010000281.1 GCA_021792815.1 Pseudomonadota bacterium | reverse complement strand
ACCACGGCGAGACACTGGGCGCACTCGCCGTGGGCAACGTGGAGCTGTACAAGTCGATCTACAGGCCGCTGCTGATGGATGTCATCACCGTGCCCTCGCCCGACTGCTTCGAGCGCGAGCCGGGCGAGAGCTGGGCCGCGCATTCGCGGCGCAAGTTCGCGCACATGGAAGCCGCACTCGAGAAGCACGCGCACGAGACAGCCGGCGTGATCGTCGAGCCGCTGGTCCAGTGCGCCGGATCGATGCGCATGTACGATCCGGTGTACCTCGAGCTGCTGCGCGAGGCGTGCGACCGTCATGCGGTACATCTGATCGCCGATGAGATCGCGGTCGGCTTCGGCCGCACGGGGACGATGTTCGGCTGTGAGCAGGCGGGCATCCGCCCCGACTTCATGTGCCTCTCGAAGGGACTGACCTCCGGATACCTGCCGCTGTCAGCCGTGGTGACTACCGAGCCGGTGTACGCCGCGTTCTATGACGAATATGTCAAGCTGAAGGCTTTTCTACACTCGCACAGCTTCACCGGCAACCCGCTCGCCTGCGCAGCGGCGCTCGCCACCCTGGACATCTTCCGCACCGACCACGTGCTCGAGCATAACCGCGCCCTGAGCGCTCACCTGGGTATGCGGGCCCGCGAGTTCGAATCCCATCCCCATGTCGCCGAGGTCCGCCAGCACGGGATGATCGTTGCAGTGGAGCTGGTTCGGGACAAGGCGTCGCGCGAGCCGTACCCGTGGCAGGAGCGGCGGGGTCTCGCGATTTATCGTCACGCGCTCGGGCGCGGGGTTCTGCTGCGTCCGATCGGCGATGTCGTGTACTTCATGCCGCCGTATGTGATCACACCGGAGCAGATCGATCTGGTGGCAGACGTGGCGCGCGAAGGCATAGGAATCGCCACGTGCGACTGACCCGCGTGTACGTGCCGGGGCCGCTGGCAACGGGGCGCCGCTGCACACTGGACGGCGATGCCGCCCGGCACATCGTGCGGGTGCTGCGCCTTGCCCCAGGCGACGCGCTGACGCTGTTCGATGGCCGGGGCGGAGAGTACCCGGGCCGCATCGATGCGGTCGGCAGGGGCACGGTCGATGTGGCGGTGGGTGAGCGGCGCGGCGTCGAGCGCGAGTCCCCGCTGGAGCTGACTCTGGCGCAGGGCGTCTCGCGCGGCGAGCGGATGGACTGGGTCGTACAGAAGGCGACGGAACTCGGGGTCTCGCGGGTGGTACCCGTGCTGAGCGAGCGCAGCGTGGTGCGGCTGGATCCGCGGCAGGCGCTGAGCAAGCAGCGCCACTGGCAGAGGATCGCTGTTTCCGCCTGTGAGCAGAGCGGTCGTGACCGGATCCCCGAAGTGGCCTTGCCGCTGCCCATGGCGGGGTTCCTGCACGGCCTTCCGCAGGTCGGTGCGAGGCTGTTGTTGTCGCCCGCCGGGTCCGTGGCGCTCGCCGGCCTGGATTCTGTCTCAGCGGCCATCGTTCTGATCGGCCCCGAGGGCGGACTCACCGAGGGAGAGCAGCGCGCGGCGCTCGCCCAGGGCTTCGTGGCGCTCAGCCTGGGCCCCAGAGTTCTGCGCACGGAAACTGCCGCGGTGGCGGCCCTGGCGCTGCTGCAGCACCGGTTCGGCGACCTGTAGCGCTGCGCCGGCAACCGGCTCGCGGCGGAGGATTTGTCAGGTCGTGCGGCCCGGGCGGGGCATGAGACGCTCGTCGGATGAGACGCGCCGCAAGGTTCCCTTTGGTCGCGTTCCGGCGGGCCTTGCACGCTAGGGCTGCAGACGGGCCGCCTTCCACGGGCCAGGCTCGAACCCGTCCGGCAGGGCGGTGAGCGTGCGTGTCCAGAGTCCACGGTCGTGAATCCGGGCGGCTCCCTCGACCCACAGCTCCACCGATTCGGCCCAGAGCTGATAGCCGCCCCAGTGTGGTGGCCGCGGGATCCGGATGTCGAGGTCGCGCTGGGCCTCGGGATGACCCGGGTCCGGCGCGCCGAACCGTCTGGCGGCTGCCACGACCGACTCCCGCAGCGCTTCGCGCGAGGCGGTGGGTTCGCTCTGGGCGCTCGCCCAGGCGCCGACGCGGCTCTGCCAGGGCCGCGACGCAAAGTAGGCATCGCTGTCGGCCACGGGGGCCTGGATCACCGGACCCTCGATGCGCACCTGACGATGCAGGTGATCCCAGTGCAGGACGGCCGCGGCGCGCGGATTTTCCGCGAGCTGCCGGCCCTTCGGCGAAAGGTAATTGGTGTAGAACACGAGGTAGCCGGGCCGCGGCACGACCTGCTTGCACAGCAACACGCGCGCCGAGGGGCTGCCACGCGAGTCGCAGGTCGCGAGAACCATCGCGTTGGGGTTGGGCTGCAGGCCGCTCCGCCAGGCCTCGGCCAGCCAGTGCTCGAGGACGGCCAGCGGCTCCGCCGGCAACGGATCGGAGAGATGATCGATGGTGTGAGTCATGGCCGGCATGGTACGGGAAATCATGCTCCGACGGGCGGGGTGGAAATTCGACTTGCGGCGCCGGCGCGGTATTCGATACAAAGAAAAGTCCCGCCCACTGTGGAATCGGAAACCGCCCCATGACCCTCGACGTCACGCTGGATGACCTGCGCCAACGGCTGAGCGATCTCGATCGCCAGCTCATCCGGCTGGTCGCCGAACGCACGGCCCTCAGCACCGACGTCGCGCGTGTGAAGCGCGCCACGGGACATCCCACCCGCGACTATGCGCGCGAGCGCGACGTGATCATGGGAGCGCGGAACACTGCGCTCGAGCTGGGGGTATCGCCCGCTCTGGCCGAGGAGTTGCTGCGTTTGCTCATCCGTTCGTCCCTGACCACGCAGGAGCAGGCGAGCGTCGCGGCGCACGGGGCGGGCTCCGGCCGCCGCGCGCTGGTGATCGGGGGTGGCGGCAAGATGGGCCGCTGGTTCGTGCAGTTCCTGGCCTCGCAAGGCTTCAGCGTCGAGGTGGCGGACCCGCAGGGCGGACCGGCCGGGGTGCCGTGTGTGGCCGATTGGCATGCCACCGATCTGCAGCACGATTACATCGTGGTCGCGACTGCGCTGGGCGCGACCGACGCGATCCTGCGCGACCTGGCGCTGCGTCGACCGCCCGGTGTGATTTTCGACGTCGGGTCGCTGAAGTCTCCGCTTCGGGCCGGACTGATGGCCTTGAAGTCGCACCGATGCCGGGTGACCTCGATCCATCCGATGTTCGGACCGGACACCGAGCTGCTTTCCGGCCGGCACGTGATCTTCGTCGACCTGGGCAGCTCCGAGGCGCTCGAGGCGGCTCGCGCGCTGTTCACCCCGACCATGGCCGAGCAGGTGGTGATGAGTCTCGACGATCACGATCGGCTGATCGCCTACGTGCTGGGATTGTCGCACGCGCTGAACATCGCGTTTTTCACGGCATTGGCCGAAAGTGGCGAGGCAGCGCCCAAGCTCGCCAGGATGTCGAGCACCACTTTCGATGCCCAGCTCGATGTGGCGGGCGCCGTGGCGCAGGAGAGCCCGGATCTCTATTACGAAATCCAGAGTCTCAACGACTACGGCGCCGAATCACTCGAGGCGCTGTCCAAGGCTGTCGAGCGGCTGCGTACCGCGGTGCTCTCGCGGGATCATGACGTATTCGTTGCGCTGATGCGCCAGGGGCGCGAGTATCTGGAGGATCGTCGTACGGTGGCGGAGCGGCGCGCCTGAGGCGCCCGAGGAGTGTGAGACGCAGCGTGAATGCGGCCAGAGACATCATCGACGCGGACGGCTTCAGGGCCAACGTCGGCATCGTGCTGATGCGGGCCGGCGGTGAGGTGTTTCTCGGCCGCCGGGCGGGCGGACGCGGCTGGCAGTTTCCTCAGGGCGGCATCCGCGAAGGCGAGGACCTCGAACAGGCGGTCTACCGCGAGCTGTACGAGGAAATTGGCCTTGCCGCCGCCGATGCCGAGGTCGTCGGCCGAACGGCCCGGTGGCTGCGCTATCGTCTGCCGCAGCGCTTCGTGCGGCGGAACCGCCAGCCGCTGTGCATCGGGCAGAAGCAGCGGTGGTTCCTGCTGCGTCTGAGGCGTGAACCGGTGGAATTCGATTTCGGCAGCACATCCGAGCCGGAGTTCGACGAGTGGCGCTGGGCGGATTTCTGGGAGCCCGTCCGAGAGGTCATCTACTTCAAGCGCAAGGTGTATCAGCGCGCGCTCACCGAGCTCGCGCCGCTCGCGTTCCCGGCCGGTCAGCCGGCGTTACCGTCGTGGTGGGACGAGGTGCTGCGCGCCCCTGCCCGGCGGGCGCCCCACGTGGATTGAGTGCCGTTGAGTCCACCTGAGCAGCTTTCGGTCCCCCCGCCAGACTCCCGCTCGAAGCGGGAGCGCCTGCGGCCGACGGCCGCCCGGACCCTTGCCGGCATCGCGGCAGTGCTCATCCTGTACCTCGCCTTCGAGGCCGGGCGGTACGTGGCCGGTTACAATGTCATCTCGGCGATGCACCAGCGGGCCGAACTCAGGGACGACATTGCGCGCCTCAGGGCCGCCAAGCGTGCCCTGCAGGCCCAGGTGGTGGGTCTGCAGACGCTGAACGCCGGCCGCAAGCGCGAGGACGAGGTGGTCACCCGCACGATCAGCGCGCTGCAGGGAAAAATCGCCCGGCAGGCGGAAAAGCTGGCCTTCTACCGCGGAGTGGTCGCCCGGGGCACGCCTCCGATCGGCCTGCGGATCGGGGAAGTGCGTCTGAGCTCCGGGAAGCTTCCGCTTCGTTTCATCGTCAATGTTTCCCTGCTGCGGGCGGATCGACCTGACGGGAGCGTGAGCGGTACCGTGGATCTGTCGGTGGATGGGCAGGGCCCGGATGGCACGAGACTGAGCAACCGGCTGCTGACCGGA
>JAJYTX010000280.1 GCA_021792815.1 Pseudomonadota bacterium | reverse complement strand
GCGCGAGCGTCTCGATTACACGCCGCGCGACGCCGAGCTGTTCCGCGCCGCGCTCACCCACCGCAGTGCGCCGGGGCCGAACAACGAGCGCCTGGAATTTCTCGGCGATGCGGTGCTCAACCTGGTGGTGGCGCGCCACCTGTTCGAGGCCTTCCCCGAGGCCACCGAGGGGGACTTGAGCCGGTTGCGCGCCCGGCTGGTGAGCGCCGAGCCGCTCGCCGAAGTGGCCGCCTCGCTCGGGGTGGGCGAGGCGCTGCAGCTCGGCTCCGGTGAGCTCAGGAGCGGGGGCTTTCGCCGCCAGTCGATTCTCGCCGATGCCCTCGAGGCGCTCTGCGCGGCGCTGTTTCTCGACGGCGGGCTGGCGGCGGCCGAAGCCGTCATCACGCGCCTGTTCGGGCCGCGCATCGCGCGGCTGCCTGCCGCGGAGGCGCTGAAGGACCCGAAGACCAGATTGCAGGAATACCTGCAATCGCGCGGTCTGGCGCTGCCGGTGTACGCGGTCGAGGCGCTCGAGGGCGAGCCGCACGCGCAGATCTTCGAGGTGAGCTGCCGGGTGAGCGCATTGGGACGGATCGCCCAGGGGCGCGGCTCGAGCCGCCGGCGGGCCGAGCAGGAGGCCGCCGAACACATCCTGGCGGCGATCAGCGCATCCGGTGCCTCATGAGTGTCACGGGTGATGCCCCTGCAGAGGATTTCCGCTGCGGCTTCGCGGCGCTCGTGGGCCGTCCGAACGTCGGCAAGTCCACACTGCTCAACGCGCTCGTCGGGCAGAAGCTGAGCATCGTCACGCCGCGGCCGCAGACGACGCGCCACCGGATCATCGGCCTGGTGCAGCTGCCCAATGCGCAGATCGCCTTCGTCGACACCCCGGGGCTGCACCGCCATGCCCGCCGCGCGCTCAACAAGGCGATGAATCGCACCGCCGCCGCGGCCCTCGAGGATGCCGACCTGCTGGTGTGGGTCGTCGAGGCGCTCGCCTGGACCGACGAGGATCAGCTGGTCCTCGAGCGCATCGTGCGCTCGGGGCGTCCGACGATCGTGGCCGTCAACAAGGTCGACCAGGTGCACCCGAAGGAGCGGCTGCTGCCATACCTGCAGCAGCTCGGCGAACGCCATACGTTTCAGGCGCTGGTGCCGGTGTCGGCGCTGAAGGGCTCGGGCATCGAGCCGCTGCGCGATGCAATCGTCGCGCGGCTGCCGCACTCGCCGCCGCTGTTCGACCAGGATCAGCTCACCGACCGCGGCCTGCAGTTCCGCATCGCCGAGATGATCCGCGAGAAGCTGACTCTCGAGCTCAATCAGGAGGTGCCCTATGGTATCGCGGTGCAGGTCGAGCGCCTCGCCGAGGAGGACGGGCAGCTCGCGGTCGATGCCGCGATCTGGGTGGATCGGGAGGGTCAGAAGCCGATCGTGATCGGCGCCCGGGGCGAGCGGCTGAAGCGGGTCGGAACCTCGGCCCGGCTGGCGCTCAACGGGCTGCTCGGGCGCCGCCTGCACCTGACGCTGTGGGTGAAGGTGCGGGAAAACTGGGCGGACAATGCCCGTGCGCTGAAGGACCTGGGGTTGGAGTGAGATGCCCTCCCGCCGCATCCAGCTGGCGCCGGGGTACCTGCTGCACCATCGACCCTATCGGGAGAGTGGCCGGATCCTCGAGGTGCTGCTGCGCGATCACGGCCGGCTGACGCTGTTTGCCCGGGGCGTGAGCGGCCCCAAATCCCGTCTCGCGCCGGTGCTGCAGCCGTTCCAGCGGTTGCTGGTCTCGTTCCATCTGGGGCGAGAGGCCGGCCAGCTCTCGGACGCCGAGTGCGCCGAGCGCGAGCCGCCGCTGCCGCCGCAGAGCCTGATGGCGGCGTTCTACCTCAATGAGCTGCTGCTGAAGCTCACCTCGAGGCACGATCCGGCGCCGGAGCTGTTCGACGATTATCAGCGGGCGCTCGAGCGTTTCCGGCAAGGCGGACCGCCCGAGCGGGCGCTGCGCCTGTTCGAGCGGCGGTTGCTCTCGATCGTGGGATACGGGCTGACGCTCGAGACGCAGCGCGATGGCCTGCCGGTCGAGGAGGCGGGCTTTTACCGCTTCCGCCCGGCGGAGGGTCTGTACCGGGTGAGGGACGACGGGCCCGGAGTGCTCGCGGGCCGATCGCTTCTCGCCCTCGAACGGGAGGAACTCGCCTCGGATCGGGCGCTCGCCGATGCGCGCATCGTGCTGCAGGCGGCGCTCAACGAGTGCCTGGAGGGGCGGGAGCTCGCCACGCGGCGCGTGGCGCGGGCGCTGGCGCGCCAGGGGTCGCATCGTCCGCGGCAGTAAGCAACAATCGGGGACCGGCGGGTCGGGCGATCCGCCGAGGCCGATCGAGGTACCCGCATGAGCCACTCATCCATCGTCCTGGGCGTCAATATCGATCACGTGGCGACGCTGCGCCAGGCGCGCCGGGGGCGTGATCCCGATCCGGTGCATGCCGCGCTCGCGGCCGAGATGGCCGGCGCCGACGGCATCACGCTGCACCTGCGGGAGGATCGGCGCCACATTCAGGACGCGGATGTGCGCGTTCTGAAGGGGCTGCTCAAGACGCGCATGAATCTCGAGATGGCGGTCACCGAGGAGATGTTGGGCATCGCCTCGCAGATCCGCCCGGCGGACTGCTGCCTGGTGCCGGAGAAACGACAGGAAATCACCACCGAGGGTGGCCTGGATGCCGTCGGCCAGGAGGCCCGGCTGCGCGAGGCGGTGGCCCGTCTCGCCGGCCACGGGATCCGCGTGGCGCTGTTCATCGATCCGGATCCGGCCCAGGTCGAGGCGGCCTCGAGGATCGCCGCGCCCGCCATCGAGCTGCACACCGGCGCATACGCCGAGACGCGTGGCGCGGCCCAGGCCCGCGAGCTCGAACGTCTGGTGACCTGTGCCCGCCTCGGGGCCGGGCTCGGCCTGCAGGTCCATGCCGGGCACGGCCTCGACTATCACAACGTGCAGCCGGTCGCGGCCATCGGCGAAGTGGTCGAGCTCAACATCGGACATGCGCTCATCGGGCGGGCGGTGTTCACCGGCCTGGCCGCGGCGGTGCGCGAGATGAAGGCATTGATGACGGCGGCGCGCGCATGATCTTCGGCATCGGGGTCGATGTCCTGCAGCTCGAGCGTGTCGAGGGGGTGCTCGAGCGCCATGGCGAACGGTTCATCGAGCGGCTGCTGATGCAGCAGGAGAAAAGCCAACTCGAGGGCGCGAAGCGCCGCGAGCGCTTCCTCGCCATGCGCTTCGCGGCCAAGGAAGCGATCGTCAAGGCGATGGGGACGGGGTTTGCGCACGGGGTGTGGATCCGGGATGTCGGGGTGGTGCAGAACCGCTGGGGCCGGCCCGAGGTGGTCTATTCGCCGCGCGGCGAGCAGGTGCGCCGCGCACTCGGCATCGGCGAGGGCCACGTCACGCTCACCGACGAGGCGGGGCTGGTGGTGGCGGTCGCCGTGCTGATGAAAGCCGACGCATGAACTGTCTGGTCTTCGACATCGAGACGGTGCCCGACGTGGCGCTCGGCAGACGCCTCTACGGGCTCGAGGGCCTGCCCGACGAGCAGGTGGCCAAGGCGATGTTCGCCCTGCGCCGCCAGCGCTCGGGCGGGGAGTTTCTGCCGTTCGAGCAGCAGCGGATCGTGGCGATCTCCTGCCTGCTGCGCAGCCGCGAGACGCTGCGGGTCTGGAGCCTGGGCGAGCCGCAGGCCCCCGAGGCCGAGCTGATCCAGCGCTTCTTCGATGGACTGGAGCGCTTCTCGCCGGAGCTGGTGTCGTGGAACGGCTCCGGGTTCGATCTGCCGGTGCTCAGCTACCGGGCGCTCGCCGCGGGCGTGCAGGCGAGCCGCTTCTGGGAGACCGGCGAGAACGACCCGGCGTTCCGCTTCAACAACTATCTCAACCGCTACCACTGGCGGCACCTCGACCTGATGGATGTGCTCTCGGGCTTCCAGGGGCGCGGCCGGGTCTCGCTCGAGCACGTCGCGACGCTGCTCGGGCTGCCGGGCAAGCTCGGCTTTTCCGGCGCGCAGGTCTGGGAGGCCTGCCAGGCGGGCAACCTCGTCGGGATCCGCCGCTATTGCGAGACCGATGTGCTCAACACCTACCTCGTCTATCTGCGTTTCGAGCTGCTGCGCGGCCGGCTCAGCCGCGAGGGCCACGCCGAGGAGATCGAGCGCGTCCGGGCGCTGCTGCGCGCCGCGGAGGAGCCGCACCTGAGGCAGTTCCTCGCGGCCTGGGAGGGCGCGGCGTGAGCGCCGAGGTCGCCATGGTGGTGGCGCTGACGCACGAGGGCGAGGGTATCGTCCGCGAGGGCAAGGCGGTGTTCATCCCCGGAGCACTGCCGGGCGAGCAGGTGCGCTTCGAGCGGGTGCGCCGCCGCCGCCAGCACGACGAGGGCCGGCTCGTGGAGGTGCTGCAGGGCGCCGCGGCGCGCGTGCCGCCGCGCTGCGCGCACTTCGGCCTGTGCGGCGGCTGCGCCCTGCAGCATCTGGCGCCGCAGGCCCAGCTCGCCGTGAAACAGACCGAGCTGCGTGATGCCCTGGAGCGCGTGGCGCGGGTCGAATGCGCGCGCTGGCTGGAGCCGATCAGCGGACCGGCGTGGGGGTATCGCCGCAGGGCACGGCTCGGCGCGCGCTACGTCCCGAAGAAGGGCCGGGTGGTGGTCGGGTTCCGCGAGCGTATGGCGCCCTACGTCGCCGACGCGAAGCACTGCGACGTGCTCGCCGCGCCGACCGGAGAATGGCTGGTGCCGCTCTCGGAGCTGCTGAGCGCGCTCGAGATCCGCCGGCAGGTGCCGCAGATCGAGGTGGCGGTGGGCGAGAACGCCGTGGCGCTGGTGCTGCGGGTTCT
>JAJYTX010000279.1 GCA_021792815.1 Pseudomonadota bacterium | reverse complement strand
TGTGGGCTCCCGACCGCCCGCTCGCCGCTGTGCGACACACCCGCCACGAGTGTGCGGGGTTCATCGGAAACTGCCCGGCTGGGCCGCAGGGGCGCAATCGTGTCGAGCAGACGATCCCTCATGACGCTGTTCTCCGCGCCGGCCGATCCGTGGAGTCACCGTACTCGCATCGTGCTGGCCGAAAAGGGCATCGACCTCGAGGTCGTCAACGTCACCCCGGGCTCGGTTCCGGAGGACCTGCTGGATCTGAACCCCTATCACTCGCTGCCGACCCTGGTCGATCGGGACCTGGTGCTGTATGACTCGCGGGTGATCATCGAGTATCTGGACGAGCGCTTCCCGCACCCGCCCCTGATGCCCGTGGATCCCGTGACGCGGGCACAGTTCCGGATGGCCCTGTATCGCATCGAGCGTGACTGGTATGGTGTGCTCGGGCAGATCGATCGGGAGCCGGACCGCCGGCATCTGCCGAAGCTGAGAAAGACTCTTCTCGATACGATTTTGCAGGGGGTTGAGCTCTTCCAGCTGAGGCCGTTCTTTCTGTCCGAGGAATTTTCATTGGTCGACGCGACCCTGGCTCCGATGCTGTGGCGCTTGCCGTACTACCAGATCGATCTGCCACCGAAGGCGCAGGCCATCCTCAATTACGAGAGTCGAATTTATTCCCGCCCAGCGTTTCGCCGTGCGCTGTCAGACGTCGAACGCGCCATGCGGCGCTGATACGCTTCCCCCGGATCACCTTCGGCCCATAGATGCTCAATCCTCCTCCCAAGCGTCCCTATCTGCTGCGCGCCATGCACCAATGGATCACCGACAGCGGCCATACACCGCACGTGATCGTGGACGCCGGGCGGGCGGGCAGCGACGTGCCGCGCGCCTATGTGCAGGAGGGCAAGATCGTCCTCAACTTGAGCTACAGCGCCACGCAGCGGCTGAAAATCGACAACGATACGGTCGAGTTCGACGGTCGTTTTGCGGGAGTCATACACCACGTGCGCTTCCCCGTCGCGGCGGTGATGGGTGTGTATGCGCGTGAGACCGGTGAAGGCATGATGTTCCCCGATCAGGATGCGGGCCCTGCGCCGCCGTCGGGCCCGCCGCCGGGGCCGGGCACGGGTTCCGCGCCGCCCGAGGAGGGCGGTGGAGGCGCGAAGCGACCGCAGCTGCGGGTGGTCAAATAGGACTTGGCAAGCGGGCCGGCCGCTGCTATGAAGGCCCCAGAGAGCCGGCCGGGCAGTCGCTGCTCCGGTCCATGACGGGCGAAAGCGCTTCGTGGCCGGGGGGGAGGAAAGTCCGGGCTCCTGCGGATCAGGGTGCCAGGTAACGCCTGGGGAGTGGTCTTCTGCGCGGGAAATTCTCCCGCACAGGAGGCATGCTCACGGAAAGTGCAACAGAGAGCAGACCGCCCAAGCCCCTGCGGCCTACCGCTGTGGGGGACGGCAAGGGTGAAACGGTGCGGTAAGAGCGCACCGCGGCCTTGGCAACAAGGCTGGCACGGCAAACCCCACCTGGAGCAAGGCCAAATAGGAAAGCGGTGGACTTTCGGAAACGGGGTCCGCAGCGCCGATCCGCGCGCGCTTTCGGGTAGGCCGCTAGAGATCCATGGTGACGTGGATCGTAGAGGAATGACTGCCACGCGGGATCGCTCCCAGCCGGGGCCTTCCCGTGACAGAACCCGGCTTACAGGCCGGCTCTCTATTTCTCATGGGCTTCGCCCCCGGCGTCAGGGCCCCCGGATGCGGCGAACCCGATACCTGCATCGGCGCGCAGACGCCCCGAAAAAGCGAATCTCACTCGATCGGTTTCGAGGCGGACTGACGCGTGATCCGCTCGTAGGCTTCGCTACGGGTGGCGCCGGTGAGCTGCGCGGCGATGGCCGCCGCCCGGCCGGGAGGCAGCTCCCGGGCGAGCAGTCTCACGGCGCGGTCCAACAGGGCTTCGTCCACGCGCCGCTCGTCGGGCGGGGCGCCTTCCACCACGAGGGTGATCTCCCCGCGACGGAAGTTGTCGTCCTGGCTCGCCTGCTCCGCCAGATCCTGCAGCGTGCCCCGGTAGACTGTCTCGTGCATCTTGGTGAGCTCGCGAGCGACGACGGCGCGCCGGGTGGCGCCGAACGCGGCGGCAAGATCGGTCAGCGTTGCCTGGATGCGGTGTGGCGCCTCGAAGAACACGAGCGTACGCGGCTCCGCAGCGAGCTGCGCGAGGTGCGCGCGCCGTTCGCGGTCTTTGGGGGGCAGGAAACCTTCGAAGCAGAATCGGTTGACCGGCAGCGCGGCGGTGGCGAGCGCAGTGGTGATGGCGGACGGTCCGGGTATGGCCTCGAGGGTGATGCCGGCCGCGACCGCCGCTCGCACCAGCTCGTATCCCGGATCGGACAGCAGCGGGGTTCCGGCATCACTCACCAGGGCGAGGGTTTCACCGGCGCGCAGACGCGCGAGGATCTCCGGGACGCGCTGCGCCTCGTTGTGCGCGTGCAGTGAGAGCAGGGGCCGTGAAATCCCGAGCGCCGTCAGCAGCACGAGTGTGCGGCGGGTGTCCTCCGCCGCAATGGCGTCGGCGTGCTCGAGGGCCTGTCTCGCCCGCGCGCTCACATCGCCCATGTTGCCGATCGGCGTCGCCACGACCTGTAACCGGCCTTGCAACTTCACCTCTATAATCCTCCTGCGGCGCCGGATCGGCGAACGTGAATCTTGGCCTTTGAGAGCCTGTCCGGGCAATCGTTCGCCTCGACGGGGACAGGCTGCGCGCGGCCGCGGCGAAAGGTTAGACTTCAGTCATGCAGCGATGGTCCCGTCTTGCCCTGCTGGCCGCAGCCGCCGCACTCATCGCCGGATGTGCGACCGTACGCCGTCCGGCACCGCCACCGGCGGCACGTCGAGCCCCGGCGCCTCGTCGCGGCATCATCGGTCGGCGGCTGGGCACTGCGTCGATACCGCTTGCACAGGCCCGCATCGCGCTGCTCCTGCCGGTAAGCGGACCGTTCGGCGCGGCCGGGCAAAGTGTCCGCGACGGCTTTCTGAGCGCGTACTACCAGCGACCCGTCGGCCGGCGCCCCGTGGTGCGCCTCTATGATACGGGCGCGGGCCAGGCAATCCCCGAGATCATCGCGCGCGCTACTCGGGCGGGCGCGAATTTCATCGTCGGTCCGCTGACACGGTCCGCGGTGCTCACCGCGGCAGGGGACCCGGGCGCGCGTCCGCCGATGCTCGCACTCAACTTCCTGCCAGCGGGCGATCGGGCGCCGTCGCACTTCTTCCAGTTCGCGCTGTCCCCGACCGCGGAAGCGCGCATGGTGGCCCGCCGGGTGCTTGCTGACGGTCACCGCGAAGGCGTTGCGATCGTGCCCGAGGGACAGTGGGGGACCCGCGTGCTCAATGCCTTCACGCAGCAGCTGCGCGCCGGAGGCGGCAGAGTGCTTGCCAGCGCGCGTATCGATCTGTCGCAGGCGGACTTTTCCGACGCGATCGAGCGGGTATTGCTGATCAATCAGAGCCGGGATCGGTTGCGCCGCCTGGAGGCGCTGCTCGGCATGCGTCTCGCCTTCACGTTGAGGCGCCGCGGCGACATCCAGTTCATCTTCGCGCCCGCTCCACCGCCGATCGAGCGGCTGCTGATGCCGCAACTGCGGTACTACTACGCGGGCGGAATTCCGACGTACTCGACCTCCGACGCCTTTGAGCCCGATCCGGCCGGCAATGAGGATCTCGATGGGTTGCGCTTCCCCGACATGCCGTGGATGGTGGGCGGCCCGCTCGCACGCGCGGTGAGGGTGGCCGCCGCTCAGGCGTGGCCTGCGGGCGGCCCGGCGCGCGGCCGGCTGTTCGCCTTCGGGTTCGACGCCTATCGTCTTGCCGTCGCACTGCTCGAGGCGCGCAAGCCGGCGGCGCTCGAGCTCGACGGCTTGTCGGGCCGGCTGCGGCTGGGTCCTGATGGCCGGATTCATCGCCGGCTCGAATGGGCGCAGCTCGAGAACGGAGAGCTGCGACGGCTGCCGCCGGGATGAGGGTCTGCGGATCGCCTGGGCGCTCCGGGCGCGCTCATCGTGGGGGCGGAGCGGCCCGGGCCTCAGGGCCGATGCGGCTCGGGCGGGCTGCCGAGGAGGCCGCGGCGCGATTTCTGGGCGCAAACGGGGCCCAGGTGCTTCTGCGCAATTACCGCTGCCGGTGCGGTGAACTCGACATCGTTGCGCGCTGCGGCGAAGAGCTGGCGCTCGTGGAGGTGCGCACGCGTTCCTCGAAGGTCTTCGGCGGCGCGCTGGCCAGTGTTGACGCCGGCAAGCGACGACGGTTGAGCCGGGCCGCCGCGCGGCTGTTGCAGCAGCGGCCGGACCTGGCGCGGCTGCGGGTCAGGTTCGACGTCATGGCCGTCGAGGACCCTCTCGGAACGGCACCGCGGATCGAATGGATCAAACATGCCTTTGAATGTGCTGCGGGCAAAATCTGACGGGCGCACGGCGAGAAATCGCGGATAGGGGCGATTGGCAGAGGCGTCCGAAGTGGAAAAATGAACGCCGCATAAGCTAATGGATAAGGTTGGCCGTACAAGCTGCTGATTACAAAGCGCAATCATTCTAGAGTGACTGTTGGTCGGTGTTTTTCATTTACATAACTCAACCTTTTGTGGCGATTTTCTTACTATTTCAATTGACATAGCGCGCCCCCGATTCCTATAGTGGTAGGAAGTGGGAGATAGTGGGAGAAGATGGGTTCAGGCCCCGTCCCAGTTCATGTTTCGCGGCGCCACCAAAGTCACCCTCGACGATAAAGGCCGGATGGTCATGCCCACCCGGTATCGGGAGCAGATTGCCGAGCGTGCCCAGGGAAAGCTCGTGGTCACCGTGGACCGGGACCAA
>JAJYTX010000278.1 GCA_021792815.1 Pseudomonadota bacterium | reverse complement strand
CTCGTGCTGGCGGCGCTGCGCAGCATCAGCCGGCGGGAGGAGTGGTATCGCTCCATGATCGACCGGTTGGCGATCGGGATCGTCCACAGCGATTCCGAGGGACGCTTCGTCAGCGTCAACGACCGATTCTGCAGGATCCTCGGCTACCCGCACGAGGAAGCCCTGGCGCTCGACATAGGCCGCATCACGCACCCGGACGATATCGCGCACGGCGTTGCGGCGCGGCGCAGCGCGATCACGGGAGCGCTGTCCGAGTACGAACACGATGCGCGCCTCATCGGCAAGAGCGGCGCGGTGATCTGGACCCATATCCTGACATCGATCGTTCAGCAGGCCGACGGCGGCATCCTGCATTTCATCTCGCTGGTGCAGGACATCTCCACGCAGAAGCGTGCCGAGGAGCAGTGGCGCGAATCCGATCGCCGCTTTCACCAGGTGACGGACAACATCCGCGAGGTGGTCTGGCTCAGCGACCGGCTCACGGGCGAGCTGCTCTACGTCAATCCTGCGTTCATGGACATCTGGGGGCGCAGCCCCGAGCAGCTCCATGCTTCACCGCTGCTCTGGGCCGACGCCATTCACCCGGATGATCGGCAGCGGGTGATGGAGGCCGCGCGAACCAAGCGGGCCGCAGGCACCTATGACGAGGAATACCGGATCGTGCGCCCGGACGGCGGCCTGCGCTGGATCAGAGATCGCGCGTTCCCCGTGCAGGGCGCCGGATCCGAGGTGATCCGCATCGCCGGGGTCGCCGAGGACATCACCGATCGCAGGCAGGCCATCGATGAGTTGCAAGAAAGCGAGCGGCGTTTCAGGCAGATACTCGGCAACGTGCGCCTGTTGTCGATGATGCTGGATACCGAAGCCCGGATCACCTACTGCAACGATCATCTGTTGCGGCTGACCGGCTGGCAGCGCGAGGACGTGATCGGCCGGAACTGGTTCGAGCGCTTCGTTCCCGCCGATGTGACCCCCGATGTCACCGAGGTGTTCGCCTCGCTGCTCGCCGATATGCCGGCCGGTTGGCACCATGAGAATGAGATTCTTACCCGGGACGGTGCGCGTCGCATGATCCGTTGGAACAACATCGTATTGCGCTCGCCCGAGGGCCGGGCGATCGGCACGGCCAGTCTCGGTGAGGATGTCACCGAAAGCAGGCAGGCCGAGGTTATCCGGGCACGGATGGCCGCCATCGTCGAATCGAGCGATGATGCCATCATCGGCAAGACCCTCGACGGGGTCATCACCAGCTGGAACGCGGGCGCTCGCAAGCTCTTCGGCTACGAGGCCGAAGAGGCGATTGGCCGGCCGATCGCGCTCATTCTTCCCGCCGATCGGCTCGAGGAGGAGGCAGGGATCATCGCGCGGTTGCGACAGGGCAAGCGGGTGACTCACATCGACACGGTGCGAAGACGCAAGAACGGCAGCCTGGTAGACGTGTCGCTGACGATCTCCCCGATACTCGACACGCAGGGACGGATCGTCGGCGCCTCCAAGATCGCTCGCGACATCACCGAGCGCAAGCGGGCCGACGTGAAGATGCGCCACCTGAACCGCGTCTACGCGGTCTTGAGCAGCATCAACGCCCTGATCGTCCGGGTCCGCACCCAGGACGAGCTCTTTCGCGACGCGTGCCGGATCGCCGTCGAAGAAGGAGAATTCCGGCTCGCATGGATCGGCGTGGTCGATCGTGCAGCGAAACGCCTCAGGATCGTCGCCTTCAGCGGGATGGACGAAGATTACGTCAAGCGCATTCCGGTCGGGCTCGGGGACATCGGTTCCCCGGGGGGCGGACTGGCGAGCTGCACGGTGGCCGAGGCGAGGCCCGTCATCAGCAACGACATCTCGAAAGATGAGCGCATTCTGCTGCAGGATGAATCCGTGGAGCGCGGAATCCGCTCCGTCGCCCACATGCCGCTGCTGGTCGGCGGCGAAGTCGTCGCCGTGCTGGCTCTGCAGGCCGCAGAGGCCGGATTCTTCGACGAAACCGAAGTGAAACTGTTGCAGGAGCTCGCCGGGGACATCGCCTTTGCGATCGATCACATCGAGAAGGCGGCCCGGGTCGATTACCTCGCTTACTACGACCCGCTCACCGGTCTCGCCAATCGCACGCTGTTCATCGATCGCCTGGGACAATTCATCCGTGCGGCAAAATCCGCGCAGGAGAAATTCGCTCTCGTGCTCCTCGACATCGAACGACTCAGCGCGGTCAACGACTCGCTCGGCCGCCAGGCGGGCGATGCGCTGTTGATGCGCCTGGCTGACCGCCTCGCACAGCTCACGGGCGCCAGTTCCTGCGCCCGGGTCGGGGGCGACGTATTCGCCATCGTGCTGCAGGGAGCGTGTGATCGCGGCGGTTTCGAGCATGCCCGGGCAGGCCTATGGGACCGCCTGTTCGACAGTCCGTTCGAGACCGGCGGCGCCGGGGTGCGGTTATCGGCCCGGGCGGGCATCGCCGTGTTCCCGCTGGACGCAGCAGACCCCGAAGCGCTGCTGTCATTGGCCGAAATTGCACTGAGAATGGCCAAGGAGACCGGTGAGACCGGCGTGTTCCACGCTCCGGAATTGACGGCGAGGAACGTCGAGAAGCGCACTTTGGAGAGCAAGCTGCGGCATGCCCTCGAGCGCCAGGAGTTCGTGCTGCATTATCAACCGAAGCTCGAACTGCACTCGCGGCGGATCGTCGGCGTCGAGGCGCTGCTGCGCTGGCAGTGCCCGGATGTCGGGCTGATCCCGCCGATGAAGTTCATTCCGCTGCTCGAACAGACCGGATTGATTCTCGAAGTGGGTGCATGGGTCCTGTCGCGAGCCGTCCTCGATCATCGCCGATGGATCGAGCACGGCATCGCGGCGCCGCGCGTCGCGGTCAATGTCTCCCCCGCTCAAATGCACCGGCACAACTTCGTGGCAACCGTGAACGCGGCGCTGGCCGGCGGAGCGGCGCCTCCCGGGATCGATCTCGAGATCACCGAGAGCCTCCTGATGGAGGATATCGAGGACAGCACCCACAAGCTCAAGGAACTGCGCGAACGCGGGGTCATGATCGCGATCGATGATTTTGGCACGGGTTATTCCTCTCTGAACTATCTGGCGAAACTGCCCGTGCAGGCGCTCAAGATCGACCGCTCATTCATCCTGGCGATGTCGGACGACCCGGATACCATGGCGGTGATACAGTCGATCATCTCTCTGGCGCACTCTCTGAGCCTCAGGGTCATTGCCGAGGGTGTGGAATCGAAGGAGCAATCCAAGCTGTTGCGGCTGCTGCGGTGTGATGAAATCCAGGGCTATCTCTTCAGTCGTCCGCTGCCGTTCGAGCAGATGACGAGTCTGCTGACGGGTACCACACCCGACGGCGAGTGCGGCAGGGACGCGAACTGCGGGGCGCCCACCGCTTAGATCGAGCGGCCGCAGATGATGTCCCCGACGCCCCCCGTCACCCCCTGCACGTTCCGCAGCGGCCGACGTACGCTCCCTGCCGGCTCCATGTACAGGTCTTGCAGGCTGCGGCACTGCTCGGCACCCAAGGCGCCGGTGAAATCCTCTTCCGTTTCCATTGCGGTTCACCGCGCCGTGACTTGGGTCAGCTATCGACGACGCGCAACCCGCCCTTCCCTTTCATCCGATCGATTCATCGCAACGGAGCCTTGCCGCGTCCAATTGTCTCGATGAGGTCCTGCACGTCTCCTTCAGGATCCTGCGGATCCTCGAGCTGCAAGCTGACACGCATGCCAAATTCGGACTCGTCCGGCGCCGGCAGAATCTCATCCTTGACGACCCGGAAGGGCACCGCGACGCCCGTCTCGAGAAGCCGAAATGCTTCAGGTTGAACGATCCTATTCACTTGGGCCACCCTGGCTCCAGCTTTAACTTCGGCGAGATGAGGATGGGGGCACGGGTGCTTTCCACTTGCTCAACGCGACGACGGCACCCTCCTCCGACATCCGGTTTACATAGCGAACGTCGGCCGTGACGAATACCCCCTTCCGAGTAATCGCGAGTGCATGGTAAGCCGCATCGTAGAACGAAATCTCGTAGGCGCGTGTCAATTCGAGTGCCGCTGTGAGCCACGCGTCCGACGGCACCGCCTCCGTGAGCCCGAATTTCATCAGCGCGGTCAGCCAGGTGGAGGCATGCGCGGGGAATCGTCGCGCAACCGTGTTGCTGACCTCATAGAGCCACAACGCCGGTACGATTGCGCGCACGGCATCGTTCAGGATCGCTGCGCGCAGCAGAAGCGCCTTGTCGACGTCCGGCTCGTCGTCCGACGGGAGGACCCATTTGAGCAGAACCGACGCATCAGGCACCACCAACGGCGCCGCCATCAGTGCCCCCGCTCCCGGTCATCGCGGACCCACCTCGCCACCTCGTCCGTGCTGACCTTCGGCAGTTGCGCGCGCAACGCATCCATCTCACGCACCGCGTCTCTGCGTCGCCGCCGAGTGGCCCACTCACGGATTGCTTCATTGATGGTCCGGCTGCGCTCTCCGGCCGGGATCCGCCCGAGGACACCCCAGGTATCCTCGTCGATCATGATGTTGATCCGCTTGCTCATGGTCGCGCTGCTCCGTGCAGTGAATTGGTGTGGATATGATTACACACTTGAATTGAAGTGGCCACCGGAGCTGGTCTTTGCGATCAGGCTGCGCCCGCAGCTGTTACCAGCACCCGCGATGAGTTGCGCCAGGCGACCCGGCCGCAAGCAGAGCGCGGGCGAGCATGTCCGGAAGGCCTAGTGGCCTGTAACAGCTGAATGTATACCGAGACGCTTACTGGTGTCGGAGTACTTCCACTTCACGGTGCGCGGGGCCTTGTTGTAGTGGCGGATGTAGCGCATGAGCTTTTTCCTCAGATCGGCGACCGAGGTGAACACGCCGCGGGCGATCACGTCGC
>JAJYTX010000277.1 GCA_021792815.1 Pseudomonadota bacterium | reverse complement strand
CCCGCCCACACCGACAGCAGCACGATGCCGCCGACGCTCGCCACCCAGATGGGGCTGAAACGCTCATCGAGCAGGGCGGTCGGGCGGTAGAACGCGTCTCGGCCGAGCGTCAGGACCGCGAGCGCGAGCGCGAGAAACAGCGCTTCCTGGAGCAGCAGGCCCTGCACCACCGCGACCACGATGCCGGCCGCGAGCAGCCCCCCGGCAAGCCGCGAGGCCGCACGGACCCGGCGGAACAACGGGCGCGAGACGAGCAGCAGAGCGAGTCCGATGATGCTCGCCGCCAGGCTTGCCAGCTCCGGCGCGGCGCGCGGCAGCACGCGCTCGAGCGGCGCCAGCGGGGTGCCTATGCCCGGCAGCATCACCAGGATCATCAGCAGCGCGCCGGCGAGAAACACCAGCGTGCCCGCCACCTGCGGCGCGACCGGCGTGACATACAGCGCGGCGTGCCTGCGGGCACGCGCGAGGTGGCTGCGCTGCGCGCTCAGCTCCTGGTAGCCGAACAGCATGACGCCGACCAGCAGCGGCACCAGGTAATACACGGCCCTGAAGGCGAGCAGCGCGCCGAGCAGGGCCTCGACCGAGGCCGTGTGCAGCGTCAGCAGGATCACCGTTTCGAACACGCCGATGCCGCCCGGCACGTGGCTGATGATGCCGGCGGTGAGCGCGATGGCGTAGGCGCCGAGGAAGGGCAGCAGGCCGATGTGCGCATCCGGAGGCAACAGCCACCACAGCACCCAGGCGGCCATGCTGAGATCCGCCGCGCTGAGGGCGATCTGTCCCCAGCCCACCGCCGCCCCCGGCGCCCGCAGCGCCCAGCCGCGCACTTCGAGCGTGCCCCCCGAGAGCGACGCCCAGAGCGCGTAGCTCGCGGGCGCCACCAGCAGCAACGCGCCGATCAGCAGCGACGTTTCGGGCGCCACGTGCAGCGCCGCGCCCGCGGAGCCCGGCGCGAGCGCCAGGGCGAGACCCGCGAGCACGATCAGCCCCAGAGCGATCGACAGGCTGTAGAAGACGGTGATGATCGCCACCTCGACCGCCGTGATGCCGGCCGTGGTGTACAGCCGCAGGCGGATGGCGCCGCCAGTGAAGGCGGAAAAGCCCAGGTTGTGACCGAACGCTGCGGCGATGAACGAGGTGAACAGCACCCGTGCGTAGCGCAACCGCTTGCGCACATAGCGCAGCGCCAGCAGGTCGTACCCGCTGATCAGGCAGTAGTCCGCCGCCGTCAGGGCCAGGGCCGCGAACACGTGGCCGCGGGGGATGGCGCGCAGCTGCGCGGCGAGATCGGACAGGCGCAGGCGCTCGAGCTGGCCGTGCAGCACATCGACCACTGCCCCGAGCACGAGCAGCGCGGCCAGGGGGCCCAGCCAGCGGATGAGCGCGAGAGTGCGGCTCTCGTGCCCCTCCGCTGACGGCGGCGGATCCATCTCAGCGGGTGAGCGGTTTGTAGCGGATCCGGTGGGGTTGCACGGCCGCCTCGCCCTTGCGGCGCTTGAAGTCCTCGACGTAGTCCTGGTAGTTCCCTTCGAACCACACCGCCTGCGAATCGCCCTCGAATGCCAGGATGTGGGTGGCGATGCGGTCGAGGAACCAGCGATCGTGCGAAATCACCACCGCGCAGCCGGGGAAGCTGAGCAGCGCCTCTTCCAGGGCGCGCAGCGTCTCGACGTCGAGGTCGTTGGTCGGCTCGTCGAGCAGCAGGACGTTGCCGCCGGATTTCAGCACCTTGGCCAGATGGACCCGGTTGCGCTCGCCGCCGGAGAGCTCCCCGATCGTCTGCTGCTGCTGGGTGCCCTTGAAGTTGAACCGTCCGACGTAACTGCGCGAGGAGGTCTCGTAGTTGCCCACCTTGATCAGGTCGAGGCCGCCCGAGATCTCTTCCCAGACGCTTTTACGATCGTCGAGCGTCTGGCGCGATTGGTCGACATACGCCAGCTTGACCGTCGGTCCCACACGGATCTCGCCGGAGTCGGGTTTTTCCGCTCCGGTCAGCATCCGGAACAGTGTCGTCTTGCCCGCGCCGTTGGGGCCGATGATGCCGACGATGCCGCCGCGCGGCAGGTTGAACGACAGGTTGTCGATGAGCAGCCGCTCGCCGAAGCCCTTGCGCAGGCCCTTGACCTCGATCACGAGCTCACCGAGCCGCTCACCCGGCGGGATGTAGATCTCGTTGGTCTCGTTGCGCTGCTGGAACTCGCGCGAGGCGAGCTCCTCGTAGCGCTGCAGGCGGGCCTTGCTCTTCGCCTGGCGCGCCTTGGGGTTCTGACGCACCCACTCGAGCTCGTGTTCGAGAGTCTTGCGCAGCGCCTCCTGCTCGCGCGCCTCGACGCGCAGCCGCTGCTCCTTCTGTTCGAGCCACGAGGTGTAGTTGCCATGCCAGGGGATGCCGTGGCCGCGATCGAGCTCGAGGATCCATTCCGCGACGTTGTCGAGGAAGTAGCGGTCGTGCGTCACCGCGATGACGGTGCTCGGATATTCCTCGAGATAGCGCTCCAGCCAGGCGATGGACTCGGCATCGAGGTGGTTGGTCGGCTCATCGAGCAGCAGCATGTCCGGCGCCGACAGCAGCAGCCGGCAGAGCGCGACGCGGCGCTTCTCGCCGCCCGAGAGAGTGCCGATCGGGCTCTCCCAGGCCGGCAGGCGCAGCGCATCGGCCGCGATCTCCAGTTTGCGCTCGAGCTCCCAGCCTCCGGCTGCGTCGATCGCGTCCTGGAGCTTCGCCTGCTGCTCGAGAAGCGAGTTCATCTCGTCGTCACTCATCGGCTCGGCGAACCGATCGCTCAGCCGGTTGAACGCCTCGATCAGCCGCAGGGTCTCCCCGACGCCCTCCCTGACCGTGGAGCGCACATCGCTCTGGGGATCGAGCTGCGGCTCCTGCGGCAGGTAGCCGATGCGGATGCCGCTCTGCGGCCGGGCTTCGCCGTCGATTTCCCGGTCCAGGCCGGCCATGATGCGCAGCAGGGTGGACTTGCCGGAGCCGTTCAGGCCGAGCACGCCGATCTTGGCGCCGGGGAAGAAGGAGAGGCTGATGTCTCGCAGGATGGTGCGCTTGGGCGGCACCACCTTCGAGACGCGGTTCATGGTGAAAATGTATTGGGCCATACCGTCGGTTCAATGAGGCCGCGTCCCGCGCGGCGAAACTGCATATCCTGCAGCGGGTCGAGAACAAGCATTCCGCCGTTTCCTGACCGGATGACGGGGCGGATCCCCGGGATCGGGCTGGGCGAAACCCAGCCATTATCGTCGACTCGACGTCGATAGGGCCAGCCGCCCGCCCGGCCGGGGTGCGCGTCCGGGGCCCGCGCGCGGTTTCCCGGGCGGTCGAGAATCCGCCCGCCCGCGGGCGCTTCGGTACAATTCGCTCCCTGGGGCAGCCGGTACAATCCGCGGCCCCTCAATCGCCCTCCGGAGGCCCCGCATGCTGTCGAGAACCCAGGACATCCAAAGCTTCGACCCGGAGTTGGCCCGGGCGATCGAGGGCGAGCGCCGCCGCCAGGAAGATCACATCGAGCTCATCGCCTCGGAGAACTACGCCAGCCCGCGCGTGCTCGAGGCGCAGGGTTCGGTGCTCACCAACAAATACGCCGAGGGATACCCGGGCAAGCGCTATTACGGCGGCTGCGAGTACGTCGACATCGCCGAGCAGCTCGCCATCGATCGGGCCAAGAAGCTCTTCGGGGCCGCTTATGCCAATGTGCAGCCGCACTCGGGCTCGCAGGCCAATGCGGCGGCATATTTCGCCCTGGTGCAGCCGGGCGATCCCATTCTCGGGATGAGCCTCGATCATGGCGGACACCTCACTCACGGCGCAAGGGTCAACTTCTCCGGCAAGTTCTTCCAGGCCGCGCAGTACGGCATTCGCCCGGACAGCGGCGAAATCGACTACGAGCAGGTCGAGCGGCTGGCGCGCGAACACCGGCCGAAGATGATCATTGCGGGCTTTTCCGCCTACTCGCGGGTCGTCGACTGGGCGCGATTTGCCGAGATCGCCCAGGGCGTCGGGGCCTACCTGGTGGTCGACATGGCGCACGTCGCCGGCCTGGTCGCGGCCGGCGTGTATCCGAACCCAGTGCCGCATGCCGACGTCGTCACCACCACGACCCACAAGACGCTGCGAGGGCCGCGTGGTGGAATGATCCTGGCGCGCGACAACCCGGAAATCCACCGCAAGCTCAACTCGCTGGTGTTTCCCGGCACCCAGGGCGGGCCGCTGATGCACGTGATCGCGGCCAAGGCCGTCGCCCTGCTCGAGGCGCTGCAGCCTCAGTTCGCCGACTACCAGCGCCAGGTGCTCGCCAACGCCCGTGCCATGGCCGCCCGGCTGGTCAGCCGCGGCTATCAGATCGTCTCGGGCGGCACCGACAATCACCTGTTTCTGCTGAGCCTGATCGGTCGGGACATCACCGGCAAGGAGGCCGACGCGGCGCTCGGCCAGGCCAATATCACCGTGAACAAGAACGCGGTGCCCAACGATCCCCGCCCGCCCGCGATCACCAGCGGCCTGCGGATCGGCACGCCGGCGGCCACCACCCGCGGTTTCCGGGAGCCCGAGGTCGAACGGGTGGCCGATTTCATCGCCGATCTGCTCGATGCCGGCGGTTCACCGCAGCAGATCGAGCGGGTGCGCTCGGAGGTGCTCGGGCTCTGTCGGCGCTTCCCGGTGTACTCGGCTTCGTAGACCGGGCGGGACCGCGGGCTCACAGCATGTACTGTCCGTTCTGCGGTCATGTCGAAACGAAGGTCACCGATTCCCGGCTGGCCGGCGCGGGCCGTCAGATCCGCCGCCGCCGGGAGTGCCTGGCGTGCGGCGAGCGTTTTACGACCTTCGAGACCGCGGAGCTGCTGATGCCCATGGTCGTCAAGGACGATCGGCGCCGCGAGCGGTTCGACGAGACGAAGCTGCGC
>JAJYTX010000276.1 GCA_021792815.1 Pseudomonadota bacterium | reverse complement strand
CCCAGGGCCGTGAGGAAAAGGACACGGTGACGCGCGCGCTGCGCACCGCCGGCTATCCGGTCACCGACATGAGCGACAACGAGATGGCCAAGCTCCATGTCCGCTACATGGTCGGCGGACGGGCGCGTGGCATCCGCGACGAGCTGCTCTACCGGTTCGAATTCCCCGAGCGCCCCGGGGCGCTGCTGCGATTTCTGGACGCGGTCGGCTCACGCTGGAACATCAGCCTGTTTCACTATCGCAACCAGGGCGGCGATTATGGGCGCGTGCTCGCCGGCATCCAGGTGCCCGCCGCCGAGCGCAGCGACTTCCTGCAGCATCTCAACGAGCTGCACTACGCCTACGCCGAGGAAACCGGCAACCCGGCGTACCAGATGTTCCTCGGGGCCTGAGCCGCCGCTGAGCGGCCGGCCCCGCGCCACGGCCGCAGCGCGGTGCGCCGATGCGCGGCCGCGCGCCGCGCCGCGCCTAACCGTGTATGTAGCTCTCCAGGTGCTCGATGGTGCGCTGCTGTTCCTCGATCACCGATTTCACCAGATCGCCGATCGAGATGACGCCGGCCACCCGGTCTTTCTCGATCACCGGCAGATGACGGATGCGCTTCTCCGTGACCAGCGTCATGCACTGCTGCACGGAGGTGTCTGGCGACACCGTCACCACCGGCGAGCTCATGATCTGCCACACCGGGGTCTCGGCCGAGGATCGGCCGAGCAGGACCACTTTGCGCGCGTAGTCCCTTTCCGACACGATGCCGGCGAGCTCCTCGCCCCGCATGACGAGCAGCGCGCCGACGCGGTGCTCGGCCATGGAACGGATGGCTTTCAGAACCGGGTCCTCGGGAGCGATGCTGAACAGCCCGGGACCCTTGCGACTGAGCAGATGACGCACGGTGATCATGCTGACTCCTCTCCACAATGCCGCATGTGCGGGTCGTGTCGGACAGCGTACCGCGCCGTTGGAACGATCGCCACTGCGTGCGTGAGGCCTGCCGTGACCTCGATGAGCCCGGAGCCGATCGGCGTCGACGCCGTTCCGGACTGAGCAAAAATCCTGCCAGGCCGGCGGATGACGAGCGGCGATGGCCCGGCGGATCCTGCCGGACTCATCGTCGGGCCGGTAGTGATGCTGCCGGCGTGCCGCGAGACCGGGTCTCATCCATCAGCCGAGGAGCTTCTCCCGCCGGTACAGCCGGCCGGCCAGCCAGACCAGCACGCCCGTCGGCAGCAGCGTCACACCGGCCGAGGTGACCGCGTAGAAGGCGGGCAACGGCTGGGCGCGCAGCAGACTCATGATGAGGAAGTGCTGGCTGAGAAACGGCACGGTCATCAGCATCAGGCTCGGCCGCAGTCCCAGAAGACCCGCAAACATCAGCGGCACGGTTGGAATCAACAGGATCAGCCCGATGTAGGTCTGCGCCTCCCGGTAGCTGCGTGTGAAAGAAGCGACCAGCGTCATCAGCGCCGCTCCGAGCGGGATCAGCGGCAGGCTGTAGAGCACGATCGCCGCGACCACGCCGGCGCCGAAATTGACGCTCATCCCCATGCGGTCCAGCCCGATGTGCCGCAGCGTCACGGCGAACGCCGACACGGTCAGCGTCAGCGTCAGCAGCATCATGGCGGAGGCGGCCAGCATCTTGCCGTAGACCAGATGCTCGCGCTCAACGGGCACGGTGAGCAGCGGCTCCAGGGAGCCTCGCTCGCGCTCTCCGGCGGTGGCGTCGATCGCCATGTACATTCCACCCATGAGCATCGCCAGCAGGATGACATAGCTCAACATCCCGAGCACCAGCACCGAACGGCTTTGCGGCGTCGAGATGTCAATGGGATGCACCACGATGGGTGTCAGCAACAGCGGATCGAGTCCCCGCGCCACCAGGCGCAGCCGGGTGATCACCCCGGCGTACAGTCCGATCAGCCGCGTCACTCGCCCGGCCGCCTGCTGCTCGGTTCGATCGGACTCGTCGGCGTACAGGCGCAGGGCGGCGGGTCGGCCGGCCGCGAGCCGGGCGCCGAAGTCGCGTGGCACGTACAGCAGCGGCCTGTGCAGCGTGGCGGCGAGACGCCGCGCCGCCGGCGCACGCGCCTCGACGGGCACGGCCAGCACCCGGTATTGCCGCAGGAAAGCCAGCAGGTGCGGCGCCCGCCCGGCGTGCACCACCGTCACCGGGACGGGCCGCTGCGTCTGTTCCCTGCCGTGGTGAATGGCGATCGACAGGGCCGCGGCAACCAGCGCCGGCATCAGCAGCGGCCCGATGACGAGCGCGGTGATCAGCGAACGGCGGTCGCGCAGGTTCTCGCGGAACTCTTTGAGAAAGACGCGCCAGAGCGCGTAGCGGGTCGCCGGGCGCCCGTCGGGGGCCGGACTGCCCGGACCGGCCATCCCGGACGGAACGCCCTCTGCTTCGGCGCGGCCCGCGCCCGTGCCTCGTCCCGTGGGCCGGCCGTCGCCGCCATCACCCGCAGCCGGCGCTTGCATCACGGCAGGTTCTCCGCGCCTTCGGAGCCGATCAGCCGCACGAAGGCCTCCTCCAGCGAGTCCGCGCCCGTCTGCTCGCGCAGCGCTTCCGGGGTGCCCGTGGCGGCCACCCTGCCCTGCGCGATGACGATCAGCGCATCGCACAGGGCGGCCACCTCCTGCATCACGTGGCTGGAAAACAGCACGCAGTGGCCCTGGTCACGCAGCTGGCGCAGCAGCCGGCGCAGCGTCCTCACCGCCATGACATCGAGTCCGTTGGTCGGCTCATCCAACAGCACATTGCGCGGACGGTGCACGAGCGCTCGCGCGAGCGCCGTCTTGACACGCTGGCCCTGGGAAAATCCTTTGGCCGGCCGATCCGCGAAATCCTCCATCTCCAGCTGGCCGATCAGCTCCTGCGTGCGCGTCCGCCGCTCGATACGCCTCAGTCCGTGCAATGAGCCGAAGTACAGAATGTTCTCGCGCGCCGTCAGGTTCGGATACAGACCGGCCCCGTGCGGCAGCACCCCCATGCGGCGGCGCGCCTCGAGCGGTGCCGCGAGCACGCTCGCGCCGTCGATGCACGCCTCCCCGCCGTCCGGTACCACCACCGTGTAGAGCATGCGCAGGGTGGTCGATTTGCCGGCTCCATTGGGGCCGAGCAGTCCGGTGATGCGTCCGTCGGGCGCGCTCAGGCTGACCCCATCGACGGCGGCGACGGGGCCGAAGCGCTTGACCAGGCCGCGCGCTTCAATCATGCCGGCCCTTCGCTCACGGCCCTGGCCCGTTCGGCGTGAGAAAGAACGGTATCGGGCGCAGGTTGCGCAGACAGCCCACATTGAGGCCGGTGACGGAAGCGCGCCGGACGAACCGCGCCATCACCTCGTCCATGCACGGATCGAGCAGCTGGCCGTGCCCGGAGTCCGGAATCACCAGGCTCAGGCTGTGCGTGAAGCCGCGGGCCGCCTCGGCGGCGTAGCGCGGCGGCGTGATCGGGTCATCGGCGCCGGAGAGCAGCAGCGCCGGCACATCCGCATGCAGTGGCGCGTGAAAGTCCGGATCCACCGGCCCGTGCGGCCACAGCCGGCACACCTGTTCCAGCTCGTCGACGGGCGCCGTGCCGAGGAAGGTCTGTTTCATCCGCGCACGTTGCGCAGCCGTGATGTGATAGAACGGAACGTCCTCCGAGCACACCACGGTGTTATTCATGCCATCCGCTATGGCGTTGCCATAGGCGCGCTCGATCAGCGCAAACTGGCCCACCAGCGGGCTGAAGTCCCCGGCGACGGCCTCATGCAGGTCGAGGGGCAGCAGGGCCGCGAGCTCCGGCGTATAGCTGGCCAGGCGCAGCACCTGCGCCAGCTGATAGTGGGTGAACTGCGCGCGACGCGGCGCGACGCCCGGCTGCGCCACCAGGACCGGTGCCGGGTGAGCGGCGAGTTGCGCATCCAGATGCCGGTAGAGCTGCTCGGGGTCGCCGAAATGAGCACGGCAGGCGCTGCGGCGCGCGCAGGCGGCGAAGATGCGCCGCACCGCCCGCTGCGCATCGATGGCGCTCCGGGCGCCGATGGCCACCTGGGGCGGTACCACGCCGTCCAGGATGACACTGCGGACCCGGCGGGGATAGCGGCGGATGTATTCCTGCGCGACCACCGTGCCGTATGACGAGCCGTACAGGTTGATCCGCCGATACCCCAGCGCGGCGCGCACGCGGTCGAGATCCCGCACAGCGAGGTCGGTCGTGTAGAAGCGCACCCGCGCATGCCGGCGCAACTGGCGCAGGCAGTGCTCGGTCTCGGCGGTGATTTCCGCCTCGCTGGGTGGGCCGACATGCGCGTCCGCCGCGCACCGCAGGGCGTTGGATCCACCGGTGCCGCGCTGGTCGACCAGCACGATGTCGCGATCGCGGTGAATCAGGGCGAACGCGGGCGCGACGCTCGCATAGAAGGCGGTCGCGGCCTCGCCAGGACCTCCGGCCAGCACGAACAGCGGGTCGGGTCGCCGGATCGTGCTGATCGCCGGCACCACCGCCACGGCGAGCGCAAGCTGCCGGGCCGCTGGCCGGTTCGGGTCCTCCGGGACCTGCAGGTGGCCACACTCGGCCTTCACCAGGCTCAGGCCGCCGGCAGAGCGCAGCTCACAGGGCAAAAGCCGCAGACGCCGATGCGCCGGCACGGCGTGACACGCTGCGCTCACGACAGCAAATCCCAGACTCAGCAGGAGGATGGCTTTACGCACGGCCACGAGGCCGGCATTCTAAAGCAAGGTTTCCGGCCGCGCCGTTTTGGCTCGCCGGGCTGAGGACCTTTACAATATCCGCATGCGCTTCGCCCATCCTTTCGAGGTCATCGTGGTCGGCGGCGGTCATGCCGGTACGGAGGCCGCACTCGCCTGCTCGCGGATGGGTGTGCGCACCCTGCTGCTCACCCAGAGCATCGAGACCCTGGGGCAGATGAG
>JAJYTX010000275.1 GCA_021792815.1 Pseudomonadota bacterium | reverse complement strand
TCGAGCGGGCATTGGCGAAGTGCGGCTGTGCCCTGCGCCGGCCGATGTACTCGCGCAACGCCGCATCGGCCGCGGGACTCAGCCGATACTGCATCTGTGCGAGCATCAGCTGTGCAATGGCGATGAGTTCCTCCGACGTATAGTCGGGGAAATCGATGTGGTGGGCGATCCGCGATGACATGCCGGGATTGCTGCGAAAGAAGCTCTCCATCCGGTCCTTGTAGCCTGCCAGGATCACCACCAGGTCATCGCGCTCATTCTCCATCACCTGCAGCAGGATCTCGATCGCCTCCTGACCGTAGTCGCGCTCATTCTCCGGACGATACAGGTAATAAGCCTCATCGATGAACAGCACCCCGCCCATGGCCCGCTTGAGCACCTCACGGGTCTTCGGCGCGGTATGGCCTATGTACTGCCCGACGAGATCATCACGCGTGACGGCGATGAGATGGCCCTTGCGCACGTAGCCGAGCCGGTGCAGCACTTCGGCCATGCGCATCGCCACGGTGGTCTTGCCGGTGCCGGGGTTGCCGGTGAAGGACATGTGCAGCGCCGGCGCCCCCGAGCTCAGGCCCACAGCGCGGCGCAGCGTGTCGATCAGCAGCAGCGCCGCGATGTCGCGGATGCGGCTCTTGACCGGGGCGAGCCCCACCAGTTCGCGGTCGAGCCGCTCGAGCACCTCCCCCACGTGCGAGTCACGGAACGCCGCCTCGAGATCGAGCGGCGGGGCTTGCCGGCCCTTGGCCGGCTCGGCATCGCTCATCGCGCTCATGGCGGCCGCTCAATAGCGGGATCCCTCGGGACGCTCGGCCGCATACGCGCGAGTGGTGTAACGCAGCGTCCGGCCGGGCCCCTCCTGGCGCACGAGCGCGTAGCCGGGCTCCTCGGCGGGCCGATTGACGATGAACGACAGCCGCACCGACTCGCGCCCGCGGCTCGCGTCGAACGCGTTCAGTTTGATGTAGTGGCGCGGGAAAGTGTTGCGGCAGGCGCGGACCTCCGACATGACGCCGGCGCCGTCACGGATGTCGAACATGGGCATGCCGAACATCTCCCAGTACGTGTTGCGCGGATGTGGATCGTCGGTGTATTCGATGGAAATCGCCCAGCCGTTGGCGAGAGCGTACTCGATCTGCCTGACGATCTGCGCGTCGGTGAGCTCGGGCAGGAAGGAAAAGGTGCCTTGGGTGATTCTCATGGTCATGGTCCGCTGATGGATCGGGAGGGCTCAGGCGACCGCGGGCGTCGGCACGAAATCCGGCGTATCGGTGCTCGTGTAGTTGAAACTCACCTCGCCCCAGGTATCGAGCGCCGCCTGCAGCGGCGCACAGTGGCGCGCGGCCTCGGCGAGGATCGCAGGACCTTCGTTCCAGAGGTCGCGTCCCTCATTGCGGGCCAGCACCATCGCCTCGAGGGCGACCCGGTTGGCCGTCGCGCCCGCGGCGATGCCCATGGGGTGCCCGATGGTGCCCCCGCCGAACTGCAGCACGGTGTCCTCGCCGAGATAGTGCAGCAGCTGGTGCATCTGCCCGGCATGGATGCCACCGGAGGCGACCGGCATCACCCCGTGCAGACCCGCCCAGTCCTGCTCGAAGAAGATCCCGCGCGGCAGGTCCACCGGGTTATGCCCCTCGCGCAGCACGCTGTAGAAGCCCTGCACGGCGCTCGGATCCCCCTCGAGCTTGCCCACCACGGTGCCGGCGTGCAGGTGATCGACGCCGGCGAGCCGCATCCATTTCGAGATCACCCGGAACGAGACGCCATGGGTCTTCTGGCGAGTGTAAGTGGAATGCCCGGCGCGATGCAGGTGCAGCAGCATGTCGTTGCGGCGCGCCCAGCGCGACATCGACTGGATCGCGGTGTAGCCCACGACCAGATCGATCATCACGATCGCCGAGCCGAGCTCCCGGGCAAAATCCGCGCGCTCATACATGTCCTCCATGGTCGCCGCGGTGACGTTGAGGTAATGGCCCTTGATCTCCCCGGTGGCCGCCTGGGCGCGGTTGACCGCCTCCATGCAGTAAAGAAATCGGTCCCGCCAGTGCATGAAGGGCTGCGAGTTGATGTTCTCATCGTCCTTGGTGAAATCGAGGCCACCCTTCAGCGCCTCGTACACCACCCGCCCGTAGTTCTTGCCCGAGAGGCCGAGCTTGGGCTTCACGGTGGCTCCGAGCAGCGGCCGGCCGAACTTGTCGAGCCGCTCCCGCTCGACGACGATGCCGGTGGGCGGCCCTGCGAAGGTCTTGACGTACGCGCCCGGCAGGCGCATGTCCTCGAGCCTGAGGGCCTTCAAGGGTTTGAAGCCGAACACGTTGCCGATGATCGAGGCGCTCAGATTGGCGACCGAGCCCGGCTCGAACAGGTCGAGGTCATAGGCGATGTAGGCGAAATACTGTCCGGGCGAGCCGGGCACGGGATCGACCCGGTAGGCTTTCGCCCGGTACCGCTCGCAGGCGGTCAGCCGGTCCGTCCACACCACCGTCCAGGTCGCCGTGGAGGACTCGCCCGCGACGGCCGCCGCGGCCTCCTCGGGGTCCACACCGTCCTGCGGCGAGATGCGGAACACCGCCAGCACATCCGACGGCGCGGGCGCATAATCCGGCTGCCAGTAGCCCATCTGCGCATACTTCAGCACTCCGGCCCGATAGCGCTCGGCGCCGGTCTTGGTGCGATGTTTCTCGCTCGATACCCTCATGACAATACCTCGCATCGGTGTCGCGTCGCGCTCGCCCGGTCCTCCCGGAGCGCAGCGGCTGTACCGCGTGGAGAGGATCGTGGGGCTTGATTTTCATTAGGTCCAGTTAGATATTCTTGACTTCAGAATAAGATTCTCTTATCCACAGACATGCGCAACGTCACGCTGCGGCAACTGCGGGTGTTCACGGCGGTGGCCCGCCACCTGTCCTTCACCCGCGCGGCGCACGAGCTGCACCTGACGCAGCCGGCCGTCTCGCAGCAGATGCGGCTGCTCGAGCAGGAGGTGGGCATGCCGCTCACCGAGCACATCGGCCGCAGGATCCGCCTGGCGCCGGCCGGTACGGAGCTGCTGCACTACGCCAACCAGGTGACCGAGCTGCTGCGCGAGGCGGGCGAGGCGCTCGCCGCGATGCGCGGCCTGAAGCGCGGGGTGCTGAAACTCGGGGCCGTGAGCACCGCGAAGTACTTCGCGCCGGCGCTGCTCTCGGCGTTCACGCCGGATTATCCGGAGGTCACCATCCAGTTCACGGTCGCCAACCGCGGCGAGATCGTGCGCCTGCTCGGCGCCAATGAGCTCGACCTGGTGATCATGGGACGGCCGCCGCGCGAGCTGCTGACGACGGCCGAATCCTTCGCCCGTCACCCGCTGGTGATCATCGCCCCGTCGCAGCATCCGCTCGCCCGCCGACGCCGCCTGCCGCTCGAGGCGCTCGCCGGCGAGAATTTCCTCATCCGCGAGGAAGGCTCGGGGACGCGCGCCGCCATGGAGCAGCTGTTCCGCGAGCGCGGCATGCCGCTACGCACCTCGATGGAGGTGAGCAGCAACGAGACCATCAAACAGGCAGTCATGGCCGGGATGGGGCTGTCGTTCATCTCCTTGCACACGATCGGCCTGGAGATCGAAGCCGGCAGGCTCGCGGTACTCGATGTGCTCGGACTGCCGATCGTGCGCGACTGGTTCGTGATCCGGCTGCGCGAGAAAAACCTCTCGCCCATCGCCACCGCCTTCTGCAGTTTCCTGCTCGAAAACGGCGCCCGGATCATCGGCCAGACCGTCGGCGGTCCTTCCGCCGCCAGGCCGGGCGGCATGCGCCGCGGCCGCCCGGCGGTATCCCCGGGACGTGCCCCGCGCGGCCGCGCACCGGTCTGACGGCGGTCCGAACCCACCCGGTGGCCCGTGCGCTACGGCGACACCGGGTCGGCGGCCTCGACCGCAGCCGCCGGCGCGGCGGCCTGGGTGCCAGCACCGCTGCGCAGCAGCGCATCGAGCGCCGGCCGGTCGACCACTTCCTGCTCGAGCAGCAGCCGCGCGAGCGCCTCCAGAGTCTGGCGCTGCTCGCTCAGGGTCTGCTTGACCCGATCGTGCGCCTCACGGATGAGCCGGGCGAGTTCCTCGTCGATGATCCGGGCGGTCTCCTCGCTGTAACTCTGTGTCTGGGGCGGCGGCGCCACGGCGAGGAAACTTCCCTGGCGTGCCGTATCGAAGGTCACCGTGCCCAGACGCTCGCTCATGCCGTACTGAGTGATCATGTGGCGCGCCATGTCCGTCGCGCGCTGCAGATCGTCCTGCGCCCCGGTGGAGACATCGCCATAGACCAGCTCCTCGGCCACCCGCCCGCCGAGCAGCACATCGAGCCGGTCGAGCAGCTCGCTGCGTTTGAGCAGGTAGCGGTCCTCCGTGGGCAACTGCTGGGTGTAGCCGAGCGCTGCGATGCCACGCGGGATGATCGAGATCTTGCTGACACGGTCGGCGTGCGGCCGGTTCTCCGCGGTGAGCGCATGCCCGGCCTCGTGATAGGCCACCGTCTCCTTCTCCCTGGGATTCATCACGCGGTTGCGCTTCTCGAGCCCGGCGATCACCCGGTCGATCGCCTCGTCGAAGTCGCGCATCTGCACCGCCGGCTTGTCCTGGCGCGCCGCGCGCAGCGCCGCCTCGTTGACGATGTTGGCGAGATCAGCGCCCGCGAAACCCGGGGTCTTGGCCGCAACCAGCGCCAGATCCACATCCGCCGCGAGTTTGACCGCACGCGCATGCACCTTGAGGATCGCCTCCCTGCCTCTGACATCCGGACGGTCGATCGCCACGTGCCGGTCGAAGCGGCCGGGGCGCAGCAGCGCCGGATCGAGGATTTCCGGGCGATTGGTCGCGGCGAGGATGATGACGCCGCGCTGCGAGTCGAAGCCGTCCATCTGCACCAGCAACTGGTTCAGGGTCTGCTCGCGCTCCT
>JAJYTX010000274.1 GCA_021792815.1 Pseudomonadota bacterium | reverse complement strand
CGACGTAGCTGATGCGAACGATGCCATTGATTCAAACCCAGGCCTGAACATGATGGGAAGCGACGACCAGATCGACGAATCCGCCGTAATCGACCACTTCGACGCCCGCCACCACCTGCTGAGGCGTGAAGCCGCGCGCCGCAAGATCGGGCCCGAGTACATAAATCCGCCTGTCCCGGCTGGCCTCCCTCACCCGCGCGGCCACCACGCTGCCCTGCAGCGCGCCATAGACCGCATCCTCCAGCAGCAGGACGGCGCAGCCCGGCCGGGAAAGACGCAGGCACGATTCCAGATCACGGGTCTGCAGCGGCGATCTGTTGCTGGTGTGCAGCACGGTCATAGCAGCTCTCCGGTCAGAAGCTCAGCACGACATCCTGCTCTTCCATCAGCGCGGCGAGCTCGGCCGAGCCGAGCACCCGCACCGGCACCAGCAGGTCCTCGGGCGTCAGGCCACGCGCTTCGAGCGACTCGCGCTCGACATACAGCTTGTCGATGTCGTAGTCATCCAATGCCCGGTAAGTCGCGGAGAAATTCTTCTGGCCGATCGCCTGGGCCTGCTGGCCCTTCTTGAGCTGGTATACGCCGTCGTCGACGAACACCAGGCTCACGTCCTGGTCGAACGCCGCGCCGATCAGCACCACCTCGAGGGACTCCAGCGCATAGATGCTGCCGTAGGGGGCCTTGCGGTTGACGAACATGAAGCGCTTGACGCGCCTGACGGCCGCCGACTCCTGGTTCGTTTCGCTCATGCGCCCCGCCTTCAGTCGCCGAAAACCACCAGTCTGTCGGCCGCGATGCCGGCCTCGATGAGCTGGCCGAGCCCGGAAATGTGAAAGCCCGGCGCCAGGATCTCCGCCTTGATGCCCCGGCGCAGCCCCGCCGCCACACACACCACCAGATCGATGCCGTGATCGGCGGCGAGCGCCGACCACTGCCGGGTGATGTTGCGGTCATCCTGCGGCGGCTCGCTCAGCCGGTTCGCGTTGTTGACCCCGTCGTTGTAAAAGAACACGCGATAGATCACATGTCCCCTGGCGAGCGCCGCTAACGCGAACTGATAGGCCGAGTCGGCCGCCTGATGTTGATACGGCCCCTCGTTGACCAGGATGCCGAAGTTCACCGGCCGATCCCGGTTGCGGCCGAATGACGGATATGGGTCGAGGCGTTGAGACTGGCGCGGCCGCCGCGCCAGTCGTCGATGTGATAGGAAGTAAACGGCAGCGCCGTCAGCTCGAAGAACCGCGGCCAGCCGATGCGCTCGATCCACTCGCCGACGCGCTCCCAGTCCCTGGCATCCTGCTGGTAGGTCCGCACGATCTTCTTGACCACGGCCGCGACCTCCGGCCAGCGCGGCGGGTTGTTCGGCAACCCGGCCACCGCCAGCTTGTGGAACGTCGGGCGGCTGCGCGCATTGGCATGCTTGCCGCCCACCCAGATCGCGATCCGGGTGTGCTCCGGATCGTTGATCTGCATCGGCGGGCACGGCGGGTAGCAGGCCCCGCAGCAGACGCATTTCCTCTCGTCCACCTCCAAGGTCGGCTTGCCGTTGACGACCGCCGGCCGGATCGCCGCCACCGGGCAGCGCGCCACCACCGCCGGGCGCTCGCACACATTGGCAACCAGGTCGTGATTGATCTTCGGCGGCTTGGTGTGCTGGATGTTCACCGCGATATCGCCCTGGCCGCCGCAGTTGATTTCGCAGCACGAGGTAGTGATGCCGACGCGGTTCGGCATGCGTTCATTGGCGAATTCCTCGTGCAATTCGTCCATCAGCGCCTTGACCACTCCCGAGGCGTCGGTACCCGGAATATCGCAGTGCAGCCAGCCCTGTGTGTGGGATATGGTGCGCACGGAATTTCCGGTGCCACCCACGGGGAACCCCTCGGCCTGCAGTGCCGCGATCAGCGGCGCCACCTTGGCTGCTTCGCCCACCATGAACTCGATGTTGCTGCGGATGGTGAAACGGACATACCCGTCCGCATGCCGGTCGGCTATGTCGCACAGCCTGCGCACGCTGAACACATCCAGCTGCCGTTGCGTACCGGCGCGCACGGTCCAGACTTCATCACCGCTCTCGGCCACGTGACGCAGCACGCCCGGCCGCGGCCGGTCATGCCACTTCCATCTGCCGTAGTTCTTCTTCAGGAGCGGATGCATGAACTGAAAGGCATCCGGGACGCCGCTCTCGACCGGCATGCGGGGTCTGGCGGGCGTGTTCATCGGGCGCCGTCCGTGCCGTGCGCGCCCCGGCGCGCATGCCATCTGCCGGCCTCCTCGTCCCAACCGTCGGTGCGGACGTAGGGATTGGTGCGCGGGTGAAGCACCATGCACGGATCGGGTTCGATGCCGATCGCCTTGAGGAAGCTGGCCAAGCCGATGCGCTCGATCATCTCGCCGGTGCGCTCGTGCTCCAGGGCATTCTCCGCGAAGAAGTCGATGATCTTCTGCGCCAGCTCCTGCAGCCGGGCGAAATCCTCGGTGGTTTCTAGCTTCATGAACGGCACGATCACCGTTCCGAACAGGTCGCCGATCTTGAGCGTGCGCTTGCCGCCGAGAAGGATCGTGACGCCGCGATCCCTGCCGGGGCTCAAAGCCCTGGTCATGACATTGATGCAATGCATGCAGCGCACGCAATTGCGGTTGTCGATGGCGATGGCGCCATCGTCCTCGAGCGACATGCAGCGGGTCGGGCAGCGGCTCACGACATTGTCGCTCACCGCCTGGCGGCCGTGCGCGGCGAAGTAACTGCGCGCCTCGGCCTGATCGATCTGGATGTCGTCGCGCCAGGTGCCGATCACCGCCATGTCGGAGCGCTGAATGGCGTTCATGCAGTCGTTCGGGCAGCCGGAGAATTTGAACTTGAACTTGTAAGGCAACGCCGGCCGATGCATGTCGTCCAGGAAGGCGTTGATGATCTGGGTGTGCGCGCGGATCTCGTCGTAGCAGGATTGCTCGCAGCGCGCGTGCCCGACGCAGGACATCGCGGTGCGCACCGCCGGTCCGGCGCCGCCGAGGTCATATCCCATCTCGTTCATGGCGTCGAAACAGGGCTGGACGTTGCGGCTGGTGCAGCCCTGCAGCATGATGTCGCCGCTCTGGCCGTGCAGGGCGATCAGACCGGACCCGTACTGTTCCCACACGTCGCAGATCCTGCGCAGCGCCTCGGTGGTGTAGTGCATGCCGGGCGGCGGCATGACACGCAGTGTGTGGAATTCGGCGGCCTCGGGAAATTCCGGCTTGCCGTCCGCGGTGCGCAGTTCGCTGAAGCGCGGGATGACGCCGCCCCCGTAGCCGATCACCCCCACTGTGCCGCCCTTCCAATAGCCGCGCCTGGTCTCGTAGGAGCGCTCGAGCTGGCCGAGCAGGTGTTTCATCATGCCGGCGTAGGGTTTGTCCTCGGCGCCGGCTAGGCGCTTCAGGCCTGAGACGAAACTGGGCCAGGGACCGGATTCGAGACGGTCCAGCAAGGGCGTTTCCGGGGTCTTCGGGCTCATGGGCTTGCGTCGCGTCGTGTCGGATTCGAGTGTGTCCCGGATCCGGGGTTTCGCGCGCCGCGCGTGGCGCAGCCAGGCCGCGGCGAAGCCACGGATCTTACCGGGAAGTGTAGGCGCGACCGAGGATGGGCGATATTGCGCCGAGGGGATAGTGCGCCGCCCCGTCGTCTATCTCCAACGGCATATATACGCGACCGGTCCGGTCGCGGAGCTTTGCCGCGTGAGATCGCGCTACTGGAGCGATGACGATGCGGAGGCAGCCGGCGGCGCGTGCGCGGCGGCCGACCTGGTGTTTGCGCTGCGCGGCCAGGCGATTCCCTGCGACTACGCCGCGGCGCTTGCGCAGTCCGTGACCGGGCTGCTGCCCTGGCTGTCGTCGGTGCCGCAAGCCGGGTTGCGGTTGGCACTCGGGGCCGAATCGGCCAACGGCTGGCAGCGTGACGAGAGCGACGGCGCGCTCATCTACCTTCCCCGGCGGACGCGCCTGGTGTTGCGGCTGCCCGTGCAGCGGCTCGAAGCGGCGCGCGCCCTTGCCGGCCGGACGCTCGAGGTGGGTGGTTTGCCGCTGCGCGTCGGTGAACCGCGTGTGGTCGCGCTCGCGGCGGGTGATACGCTCTACGCCCGCCATGTCATCGATGTGACCGGTGATGAGCAGGTCTTCCTCGAGCGGCTTGCGCAGGCGATCGAGGCACTCGGACCCAGACCGCGCCGGATCATGTGCGGGCGCAGCCGGCACATCGGCACCCCGGACCGCGCGCTCTGCACGCGCAGCGTGCTGCTGGCGAGCCTCGCGCCGCGCGACGCTCTGACATTGCTGGCAACGGGCCTGGGTCCCGGTCGGCTGCTCGGCTGCGGCCTGTTCGTCGCCTACAAACGTCCCGATTCGCTCGCGCGCGACGCCCGGCACTAGCGCCTATCCGACCGCCCGCAGCGCCCGATCCACCCGACTGCCCGCCGGCTCGAACCACGCGCAGCGCTCATGCAGCGTGACCACCTCGCCAATGATGAGCAGCGACGGCGGCCGCATCTCCATCTCCGCCGCCCGGGCCGGCAGGCTCACCAGATCGCCGATCAGCACCCGCTGGTTCTGCGTGCTGCCGTCCTGGACCAGCGCGGCGGGCGTCGAGACCGGCAGTCCTGCGCCGATCAGTCGCTGACAGATCCGACCGAGCGCGTGCAGGCCCATGTAGACGACGATGGTCTGACGGGGCTGGGCGAGCGCGCGCCAGTCGAGCTCGGCGCCGTCCTTGAGATGTCCCGGAATAAACACGCAGCTATGGGCGTGATCCCGATGAGTCAGCGGTATACCCGCATAGGCGGCGCAGCCCGAGGCCGCCGTGACTCCCGGAACGATCTGGAACGGGATGCCCTCGGCGGCGAGCGCGTCGGCCTCTTCGCCGCCGCGGCCGAAGATGAACGGGTCACCGCCTTTCA